>NZ_DASYJG010000010.1:0-51996 GCF_035996765.1 Baekduia sp. | reverse complement strand
CCCTTCGGGCACAACCGTCCCCGCGAGATGGGCGAGTCCGGGTCGCCCTCGATGTTGGTGATGCGTCCGTCGCGTACCGACACGATCTGCCCGCACCCGACCGCGCAGTAGGGGCACACCGACCGCACGTGCTCGTCGGCGTCGACCGTCCGAGCGTGGAGCTGCTCGGTCTGCGCTGACCGCGCGGATGCACCCAAGCCATGGACGTCACCCGCCAGTAGTTGGCGGATGACCGGCCAATCAGCGAGGGGCACCCTCATCTACTACCACCGGAGACGCTTCGAGCAACTCCTCGATCTCCTGATCGAGATCAGGCTCTCCCTCGATGTGCACGTTCGGGAGGATGCGATCGAGCCACTTCGGCAGCCACCAGTTGGCGTCACCGAGCAACTCCATCGTTGCGGGCACGAGCAACATGCGGACGATGGTGGCGTCGACGAGGATCGCCACGGCCAGCCCGAGTCCGAACTCTTTGATCACGCGCTCGTCGCCGAACACGAAGGACCCGAACACCGTCACCATGATCAGTGCGGCCGCAGTGATCACCCGCGCCGTGGCGGACAGTCCGTCGGCTACCGCGAGTCCGTTGTCCCCCGTCTTGTCGTACTCCTCCTTGATGCGGCTGAGCAGGAACATCTCGTAGTCCATCGACAACCCGAAGAGGATCGCGAACACCATCACGGGCAGGAACGCCTCGATCGGCCCGGTGCGGTCGACACCGATCAGTTCAGCGCCCCAACCGTGCTGGAAGACGGCCACCACGACGCCGAAGGCAGCGGCGACCGACAGCAGGTTCATGACCGCCGCCATCGCGGGGATCACCAGGCTGCGGAAGACGGCCATCAACAACAGGAACGACAGCAGCACGACGATCCCGATGAACAACGGCAGCTTGTCGCCCAGGACCTTGGAGAAGTCGATCCCGATCGCGGTCGAGCCGCCGACCAGCACGTTGACCTGGCCCTGTTCGGCCGGTGGCACCACGCTGGTGCGCAGATGCTTGACCAGGTCGCTGGTCGCCGCGTCCTGCGGTGAGTGCTGCGGGTAGACCTGCGCCAAGGCGATGTTCTTGCCGACGATCACCGGCTTGGTCGCCGCGACGACGCCGTCGGTCTTTCGCACGGCGTCGACCACGCGCGTGAACGCCGCCTTGCCCTCGTCGCCCTTGACCTCGGCGACGAGCTGCAGCGGCCCGTTGAAGCCGGGCCCGAAGCCCTGGGCGAGCAGGTCATAGGCCTTGCGCGTCGTCGAGCTGGCGGGGTCGTTGCCGGCGTCTGAGGAGCCCAGGCGCATCGACAGCGCGGGCGCGGCGAGCAGCAGCATGATGACCGTTGCCGAGACGGCGAGGACGACCGGCCGCTTCTGCAGGATGTCGGCCCACCGCGCCCAGGCGGGCGATTCATCGGTGGTCGTCAGCTCGCCGGCGGCGACCGCACGGCGCTGCTTGCCGGTCAGCACCCGCTTGCCGAACAGCGCCAGGAACGCGGGCAGCAGCGTCAGCGCGGCGAGCACGGTGAAGGCGACGACGATCGATGCGGCGGTCGCGACCCCGTAGAGGAACGACACGCCCAACGCGAACATGCCCAGCAGCGCGATGCAGACCGTGATGCCGGCGAACAGGACCGCGCGCCCCGAGGTGTCGAGCGAGTTGACCGCGGCGTCCTCGGGTGTCGCACCGCGCATGATCTCCTGGCGGTACCGGGTCACGATGAACAGCGCGTAGTCGACGCCGACACCGAGGCCGATCAGCAGCGAGAGCTCGGAGCTGAACGACGCCATCGTGAGCGCGTGCGACAGCAACCCGATGACCGCGACGCCGACGCCCAGCGCGAACGCGGCGGTCAGGAGCGGCAGGATCGCCGCCAGGAAGGATCCGAAGACCACCATCAAGATGACCAGCGCGGCGATGAAGCCGATGCCGACACCGCCGCCGCCCTGCTGGCGCGCCTGCTCGATCGCCTGGCCGCCGATCTCGACCTGCAGCCCGTCCTTGCTGAAGCTCTGGACCTTGGAGACGATGTCCTTGGAGGCGTCGATCGGCACGCCGACGACGTCGTCGTCCAGCGTGACGGTTGCGAACGCGATCCTGCCGTCCTTGGAGACCTGGGCCTCGTTGCCGGTGTCAAACGGCGACGCGACCGACGCGACGTGCGGCATCTTGCCCACGGCGTCCAGCGCCGTCTGCACGCGCGCCTTGGTCTGGGGATCGGTGATCTTGCCGTCCTTGACGGCGACGACGAGCTGCTCCTGGTCGCCGGAGGCCTTGGGGGCGGACTTCTGCAGCAGGTGCAGTGCGTCGAAGCTGTCGGTGCCGCTCAGCTTGAACTCGTCCTTGTAGTTGCTGCCGGCGGCGGCGTGGATCGCGGAGAGGCCGACGAGGGCGACGGCCCAGCCGATGAGGACGATCCAGCGGTGGCGAAAGCACCAACGGGCAAGTGTGCGCATGGGGGAAAGAGGCTCCGGTGGGGTTGGGGAGAGGGAGCAGGATGCTCACGGCGAGCATCGCTTCCGGAAACCTTAGACCGAGTCAGCCTCGAAAACTCATCTCGGGTCAGCGAGCGTGAGGCTGCGCAGCCGCTCGAGCACCTGCTCGCGCAGCTCGCCGGTCGGCGGGGCAAGCCCCAGGAGCTCGCCAAACCACAGGCCCTCGGCGGCCAGCCGGACGATCGTGGCGTCGACGGGATCGATGCCGTCCTCGACGATCCGCTCCTGCCAGCCCTGGTATCGGGACCGGACGGCCTCTAGCCGCTCGGGCTGCAGCGCGAGGACGGCGAGGATGCCGCTGTCGATCTCGCGCGTGTGCGCGTCGGTGAGGTCGCGCGCGGAGACGTCGGCGTAGGCGCGCGTCCAGCCGCCGGGCTCGCCGTCGGCGTTGGCGGCCGCGTCGATGTCGGCCTGAAACGACGCCTCCCAGCGGTCGACGACCGCGTCTAGCAGCTGGGCCTTGGAGGAGAAGTGGTAGAGCAGGCCGCCCTTGGAGACGCCCGCCTCCTGCGCGACGGCGTCGAGCGTGAGCTTCGAAGGGTCGCGCAGGAGGAGGCGCGCGGCGGCATCCAGCAGCTTGTCGCGGGTCTCGCCCGCGGGGCGCCGCGGCACCTAGTGCGCTCCGCCGGCCGCGCTGAGGCCGGCGACGCCGAGGACGATGATCGCGAGGCTGGCGAGCTTCATGACGTTCATGGTCTCACCGAAGGCAACGACGCCGGCGACGGCGACCAGCGCGGTGCCGACGCCGGACCAGATCGCGTAGGTCAGCGAGACGGGGATGTCCTTCAGCGCAAGCGCCAGCAGCCAGAACGAGATGCCGTAGCCGACGACGACGATCGCCGACGGCATGGGTCTGGAGAACCCGTCGGAGACGCGCAGAGCAAGGGTGGCGCCAACCTCGGAGAGGATGGCCAGAGAGAGGAGGAGGAAGGCGGGCATGAGCGTTACTATACCGTCTGGACGGTATAGTAACAAGGTGCGTTAAGACATGTTCTCGTTTGCAAAGCACACCTCACTGCCCTAGCGTCGGTTCATGTTCCGGGTCGGAGTCGCTGTCCTCATCGCCACCGCGTTGCTCGGCATCGCCGCGCTCGCGTTCGGCCAGGACGTCGTGCCGATCAAGGTCACGGCGGTCGTCAAGGTGACGCCCAACAAGGCTGGGACGCCAAGCCATCCGCAGGGCGTCCATGTCGACGTGCGGGCGAAGATCGACATCCCGCACGACTACGACCCGCCGCTCGTGCAGTCCGTGACCATCTGGACCTCCAAGGCCGGCGTCTACAACGGCGCGAAGTTCCCGACCTGCAGCTTCAGGGCGATGGAGCACTCCGGGCTGAGGACCTGCCCCGCGCGCTCGATCATGGGGCACGCGACGGTCAAGGCCGACGCTGATGGCGTCAACAGCTATCCGAAGGTCACGATCGTCAACGGGGGCGCCCACTACATCTACTTCTACGTCGTGCTGTCCACGCCCGCGCGCGTCCAGCAGCCGATCGCCGCGACGATCACCAAGCTCACCTCCGGGCCCTGGCAGTACCGGCTGGACTTCAAGGTCCCGCGCAACCTGCAGATCGTCGCCGGCATCCCCCTGAGAGCGGAGGCGTTCCATGCCACCTTCGGCCGCGAGGACTGGATCGCGAGCACGTACTGCCCGCCGGATCACAAGTGGCGCTGGCACGCCGAGGGGCGCTACAGCTCCGGGCAGGTCGTGCCCGCTAACGGCACCATCGCCTGTCGTAGCTAGCTAGGCTCGGCCGGTGCTCAGCGCAGTTCACGACTGGATCGGCCGCCACCGCATCGCCGTCCTCGTTGCCTGGGCGTTGCTCATCGCCGCGGCGGTCCCGGCCGCGCTCGGGCAGTCCGACCATCTGACGGGCGGCGGCTTCCAGGTTCCCGGCTCGGCGTCTGAACGCGTCGAGACCGAGGTGCAGTCCAGCGTCCCGATCGACTACCGGCCGACCGAGTTGGCCGCCGTGCTCGTCGCGCCCAAGGGCACGCCGCTGAGCGACTACCGCGCGGCGATCGCCGCGCTGCGCAAGGCGGCGCGCGAGACGCCACGGGTCGACCTGCAGGAGCCGGTCGCCGAGACGGCGATCTACCTCGCCCGCACGCGCCCGGGACGCCCTGTCGTTGTGGCGCTGCGGCTCAACGCCGACGAGTTCCACGCGCCAGATGTCGCCAAGGTGCTGCGCAAGAAGCTCGGGTTGGCCGACGGCCGCCACTACGGGGCCGTGCGACTGCACCTCGTCGGCGCCGGCGCGCTGTGGGCCGGGATGGTCGACCTGACCAAGGACGACCTCAAGGGTGCCGAGCGCGTTGGCTTCCCGGTCGTCGCGCTGATCCTGCTGGCGATGTTCGGGTCCTTGGCCGCGGCCGTGCTGCCGCTGGCGATCGGCGGTGTCTCGGTGCTCATCACCGGCGCGCTGATCGGGCTGCTCGCGCGCCATACGACGATGAGCTTCTACGTGCCCAACATGGCGTCGATGATCGGGATCGGCGTCGCGGTCGACTACTCGCTCTTTGTCGTCGTGCGCTTCCGCGAGGAGCTGCGCGATGGCGCGACGCAGGCTGCCGCGCGCGCGTCGGCGATGGCGACCTCCGGCGTGGCCGTGCTGTTCAGCGGCGCCGGCGTGGTCATCGCGCTGGCCGGGCTGCTGCTCGTCCCGACGCCGGCGATTCGCTCGATGGCCTTTGGCGCCATCGTGGTGGTGCTGGTCGCGATGCTCTCGTGCACGTTGTTGCTGCCGGCGCTGCTGGCGGTCCTGGGCCCACGGATCGGGCCGGCCAAGCCCGACTCGGGGCTGTTCCGGCGCTGGAGCCTGTGGGTGACGGCACGGCCGGCGTTGTCGCTTGTCGGGGTGATCCTCGTGCTGCTCGCCCTTGCCTCGCCGGTGTTGGGGTTGCGCACCGGCGATGGCGCTCTGCGCCAGTTCCCCAAGGACAACGAGACGCGGCAGGGCTTCGAGGCGGCCGTTTCGGTGCGCGGCGACGGCGACGGCTCACCGCTGAAGATCCTGGTGCGCAGCAAGGCGTTGAGCCGGTCGGTCACGGTGCTGCGCGCCGACCCGGAGGTCATCAAGACCGGTGTGCGCACGCTCACCGACGACAAACGCTGGATCTTCATCGTGGTGCAGACGCGCCACAACGCCGATGCGCCGCAGGTCAAGGACCTGATCAAGCGGCTGCGCGCGAAGCTGCCGGCCGGCAGCCTGGTCGGCGGCAACAGCGCGGCACAGGTCGACTTCAACCATGCGATCACGGGGTCGCTGTGGAAGATCGCCTTGTGGACCCTGTTGGCGACGTTCGTGTTGTTGTTGCTGATGCTGCGCGCGATTCCGCTGGCGCTGCAGGCGGTGGCGGCGAACGTGCTCAGCGTGGGGGCGAGCTTCGGGATCCTCACCGCGTGGCAGACGTGGGGCAAGCCCGACGGCTACATCGACACGGTGACCATCCCCATCATCTTGGCCGTGGTCTTCGGGTTGTCGATGGACTACGAGGTCTTCCTGCTCAGCCGCATCCGCGAGCGGCGTGAGGCGGGCAACGACACGCGCACGGCGGTCATCGACGGCATCGCGACGAGCGGTCGGACGATCAGCGCGGCGGCGCTGGTCATGGTCGCCGTCTTCGCCTGCTTCGCGGTGACGGGCGTACCGGTGATCGCCGAGCTCGGGTTCGGAGCGGCGGTGGCGATCGCGATCGACGCGACGCTCGTCCGGTTGATTCTGGTGCCTGCGGCGATGGTGTTGTTGGGGGAGCGGTGTTGGTGGAGGCCGAAGTTCGGCGGCTCGGGCCGAACGCGGGAGGCACAGGCGGTGGGGCGGGGCTGATGTCTAGCATCGCTCGCTGACAGCGTTAGGCAGCAAAATCGTTTGCAAAGCGGCGCTCACTGCCCTAGCGTCCGCTTCATGCTCCGGGTCGGAATCGCGGTTCTCGCCGCTGCGGCACTCCTTGGCGTCGCCGCGCTGGCGTTTGGGCAGGACATCGTGCCGATCAAGGTCGCGGCGGTGGTCAAGGTGACGCCGAACAAGGCCGGCACGCCCGCGCACCCGCAGGGGGTGAAGGTCGAGGTCCTCGGCACGGTCGACATCCCGCATGACTACGACCCGCCGCTCGTGGAGTACGTGGACATCTGGATCCCCAAGGGCGCGCTGTACAACGGCGCCAAGTTCCCGACCTGCAGCTTCGCGGCGATGGAGCGCACCGGGCTGAAGACCTGCCCCGCGCGCTCGATCATGGGTCACGGGACGGTCACCGCCGACGCCGACGGCGTCACGAGCGTCGCGAGGTTCACCGCCGTCAACGGCGGCGCCACCAAGATCTACAGCTACGTCAGGCTGTCCACGCCGGCCCGCGTCCGGCAGACGGTGGTCACGACGATCACCAAGCTCAACTCGCCACGCTGGGGGTACAAGCTGCACCTCGCGGTCCCGCGCAACCTGCAGATCGTCGCCGGCATTCCGCTGCGGGTGGAGCGTTTCCACGGCTTCTTCGGTCGTGAGGACTGGCTCGCCAGCACGTACTGCCCGCCGGACCACAAGTGGCGCTGGCACGCCGAGGGGCACTACGCCTCCGGGCAGGTCGTGGGCGTCAGCGGCAGCGTCGCCTGTCGCAGCTAGGAAGGGCTCGCGACTCGGGGGTTAACCCCCGTAGAGGTCGCCCGCGTGCCATAGGGACACGGGCGCTCGCGCGAGGGAGGCTGCTGGAATGAGCCCGTCTGGCACCGTTGCGCCCGCGCGTCCGCCTGCATCCGAGCCGCCCGCGCCCGGCGCGTCGGCGATCGGGCCGACCGCCGACGACGTCCAGCCGACCGCCAACGAGAAGCTGGATCGGTTCCTCACCGGCACCATCACCGTCCTGCCGTTCCTGGCCCTCGGCGTCGTCTGCTGGCAGCTGTGGAACAGCCTGCTGCACTGGTCAGACATCGCGGTCTTCGGGATCACCTATGCCTTGTGCGCGATCGGGATCACCGTTGGCTTCCATCGACACTTCACCCATCGCAGCTTCAAGGCCAAGCCGTGGGTGCGGGGGATGTTGGCGATCTTCGGCTCTGCCGCGATCGAGGGGCCGATCATCTCCTGGGTCGCCGACCATCGCAAACACCATGCCTTCTCCGACAAGGAGGGCGACCCGCACAGCCCGCACGGCCACGACGGCCCGCTGCGCGGTCTCCTGCACGCCCACGTCGGCTGGCTGTTCATCCACACCCAGCGCGCCAACCGCGAGCGCTACACGCCGGATCTGCTCAAGGACCCGTTCATCGCCTACGTCGACCGCACGTTCCTGCTCTGGGTCCTCGCGGGCCTCGCGTTCCCGTTCGGCCTCGGCTGGCTGATCGGCGGTTCGATCGACACGGCGCTCACCGGCTTGCTGTGGGGCGGCGCGGTGCGGATGCTCGTCCTGCACCACGTGACCTACTCCATCAACTCGCTCTGCCACTTCTTCGGGCGCACGCGCTTCGATGTCGACGACGAGTCGCGCAACCTCGCATGGCTGTCGCTCTTCTCGCTGGGCGAGTCCTGGCATCACAATCACCATGCCTTCCCGACCTCGGCCCATCACGGCCTGCGCTGGTACGAGTTCGACGTGTCGTCGCTCGTCATCCGCGGGCTGCGCCGCGCGGGTCTGGTCTGGGACGTGGTGGAGATCTCGCCGGAGCGTCAGGCGCGCAAGCTCGCGCCGGACGACGCCGGCGAGCGCGCCGCTTAGCCGACGCGCGCGCCGGGGTAGGGGAAGCCGCCGGGCGCATCGGCGTCCGGGGCGACCCAACGCCGCACCGCGACATCACAGGCCGCATACCCCCAGTTGATCAGCCGCTCCTGCAGCAGCTCGTCCATCGCTGCCAGGCGCGTCTTGGTCTCGGCGAGGGTGCGGGTCTGCTCCACCGGGGTCGGCAGGCTGCCGGGCGGCGGGCCGAAGGCGTCAGCGTCGCTGCGGATCCCCCAGTAGGTGCCGGTGCGATCACTCCGCTGGAAGCCCGCGATCGTCTGACGTTTGCGGAGGTTGCGGACCTGGTTGTCGATGACCTCGTTGACGCGGTAGCTCTGCCGGCCCCAGTCCCAGGGCACCGCGTCCTGGGCCTGCATCTTGCCGCCGCCGTCGCTGACCAGGATCGTGCGGTAGCTCTTCCAGGCCGCTTCGAGCCCGAGGTTGTCGTAGACGCCGCCGTCGGAGAGCACGGCGCCGCTGGTGAACGGGGCCCGGAAGTTCTCGCCCCGCCATATCGGCGCCCACGCGCCGGGATCGACGGCGAGTCGCAGCGGCGAGAGGAACGGGGGAAAGGCCGAGGACGCGGCGACGGCGATGGCGAGCGCGATGTCGGGAGCGTCGATCTTCCCGATCGTGTAGTCCGCCATGTAGGGCTTGGAGAACCGCCAGAGCGCGCCGGTCTGCAGGTTGGTGGCGTTGATGACGAAGCGCGGACGATCGACGAGCTGCTGCAGCGTGGCGTCACCGAACAGGTGCTTGCGGTAGGCGCGGACGACCTCGTCGGCGATGCTGCGGCGCGGCCTGAGGAGACCGCTGATCACCGAGCCCTTGTCGACGGTCTGTCGCGCCAATCCGCGCAGCGGCGTGACGACGGCGGCGTCGAAGGACGCCGGGGAGGCGACCGCGGCGGCGTCAAAGGCCAGCAAGCCCCAGCGCAGACCGAGGGTGGCCGCGGTGATCGACCCGCCCGAGACGCTCGAGACCCGGTCCAGCCGCGGCAGGTAGCCGAGCTCGTTCAGGCGCCACAGGGCGCCGACGTGGAAGAGCATCGCGCGATACCCACCGCCCGACAGGCAGAGCGCGATGCCGTCGCGCAGGCCTTCGGGTTCGGGTTCGGTGACGGGCTCGATGGCCCGCAGGTCGTAGAGCTCGCCGTCAGGCACGTTCGTCTCTTTTCTCAGGGGCCGTACAGCGGATCGCCGAGGTCGATGCGCAGTGAGAGGTCGCACGGCGGTGTTCCTGATCGGCAGTGATCACTCAGCATCGCTCTTCGCCTGACCCTATGCCTTTTGCTCGCGTCAAGTCAACACGGCCTGCGACGACGATGTGATAAGAATGAGTCTCATCTTATGCGACGCGCCCTCCTGCTTGCCCCCGTGCTGCTCGCCGCTGCCTTCGTGGCCGGGTGCGGGACAGGCGACTCCTCGTCTGCCAGGCCGGGCGCCATCGACGTGGTGGTCACGACCACCCAGCTCGGCGACATCGTGCGCGCTGTCGGTGGCGATGCGGTGGACGTTCATCAGATCCTCAAGCCGAATACCGACCCGCACGACTACGAGCCGCGGCCGAAGGACATCCAGGCGACGGCCGGGGCCAGGCTCGTCGTCGTCAGCGGCGACAACCTCGACCGGTGGATGGGCGACGTCCTCGACAACGCCGGCGGTCACCCGGCCGTGCTCGACGCGGGCGTTGGGCGACCGGTCACGCTGCCCGGGGAGGACACGGGGCCTGAGGCCTCGCGGTTTGATCCGCACTGGTGGCACGACCCGGTCAACGTGGAGTACGCGACGGCGCGCATCCGCGACGCGCTTGCCGAGGCCGACCCGCACGCGACAGCGGCCATCGACGCCGGCGCCGAGGCCTACCTCGCCAAGCTGCGCACGCTCGACACCGGCATCGCCAAGTGCATGGCCACGGTCCCCGTCGCCCAGCGCAAGCTCGTCACCGACCACGACGCCTTCGGCTACTTCGCCAAGCGTTATGACATCGACGTCGTCGGTGCCGTGATCCCGTCGCAGACCACGCAGGCCCAGCCGTCGGCAGGCGATCTCGCCAAGCTCACGACGGTCATCCGTCGTGAAGGCGTCAAGGCGATCTTCCCCGAGAGCTCCATCAACCCCAAGTTGGCCAAGGCGATCGCGCGCGAGACCGGCGCGACGGCCGACCACACGCTCTACGGCGACACGCTCGGTCCCGCGGACTCACGGGGCGCGACCTACCTCTCCATGATGGTCGCCAACGCCGACGCGATGGTCCACGGCTTCACCGGTGGCGCGCAGGGCTGCTCCGTGGCCGGGCTCTAGCTCCAGCGCCGCAGCTCGCGCTGGGCGATCGTGCGCTTGTGGACCTCGTCGGGCCCGTCGGCGAGGCGCAGCGTGCGCTGATGGGCGTACATCGACGCCAGCGGGAAGTCGTCGGAGACGCCACCGCCGCCGTGGACCTGGATCGCGCGGTCGATGATCTTCAGCGCGACCTGCGGCGCAGCGACCTTGATCGCCGCGATCTCCACGCGCGCGTGACGGTTGCCGACCGTGTCCATCAGCCACGCGGTCTTCATCGTCAGCAGGCGGATCATCTCTAGCTCGATCCGCGACTCGGCGATCCAGTCCTGGATGTTGGCGTTCTCGGCCACCGGCTTGCCGAACGTGACCCGCGACAGCGCCCGCTGGCACAGCAGCTCCAGCGCGCGCTCGGCCATGCCGATCGAGCGCATGCAGTGGTGGATGCGGCCGGGGCCGAGGCGCGCCTGGGAGATCATGAAGCCCTCGCCCTCGCCGGCCAGCAGCGCGCTGGTCGGGACGCGCACGTTCTCAAAGCGCACCTCGGCGTGGCCCTCGCGGTCCTGGTAGCCGAAGACCGGCAGGCCGCGGACGATCGTGACGCCGGGCGCGTCGATCGGGACGACGAGCATCGACTGCTGCTGATGCTTGGGACCCTCCGGGTTGGTCTTGCCCATGACGATCAGCACGCGACAGTTGCGATGCAGCGCGTTGGAGGTCCACCACTTGCGGCCGTTGATGATGTAGGAGTCGCCGTCGCGCTCGATGCGCGTCTCGATGTTGGTGGCGTCGGAGGAGGCGACGTCGGGCTCGGTCATCGCGAAGGCCGAGCGGATCTCGCCGTCCAGCAGCGGCCGCAGCCACCGCTCCTTGTGCTCCTCGGTCCCGAAGAGCGTCAAGACCTCCATGTTGCCCGTGTCGGGCGCGCTGCAGTTCATGGCCTCGGGCGCGAGGTGGGCCGAGCGGCCCATGATCTCGGCGAGCGGCGCGTACTCGGCGTTGGTCAGGCCTGGTCCCCACGCTTCATGGGGGTGGAACAAGTTCCAGAGGCCCCGTGCGTGCGCATCTGCCTTGAGCTCCTCGAGGATCGGCGGATGGAAGTGCGGGTCGCCCGCCTCGCGCATCTGCCGCTCGTAGACGGCCTCGGCCGGATAGATGCGCTCGTCCATGAACGCCTCCACCCGCTCGACGTGCTCCTTGCAGCGATCGGTCAGCTCGAAGTCCATGGGAGGGAGGAGATCACGAAGCCGGCGCACCGCGCGTTGCAGGCGCTTGCGTACTTGTATACTAGTACGCGACATGCGATCCAGCTTCCGTGAGCGCTCGCTCGGAACGTCTGCGCGCGACCAGGCGTATGTCACCCTGCGCAAGGCGATCGTCGGCGCGGAGCTGGAGCCCGGGCGGCGATTGTCGGAGAACCAGCTCGCCGAGCTGATCGGCGTCAGCCGCACGCCGGTCCGCGACGCGCTGTCGCGCCTGCGCGACGAGCGGCTCGTCGCGATCGTTCCGCAGCTCGGCACCTTCGTCACCTACATCGACGAGCAGGCGATCGCCGATGCGCACTTCGTCCGCGAGGCGCTGGAGGTCGGCGCGATCCGGCTCGCGGCGCGCGACGCGCGGCCCGAGCAGCTCGCCGACCTGCATCGCAACCTCGAGGCCCAGGAGCGTGCGGTCGCCGACGATGACGCCGCGACCTTCGCCCGCCTCGACGATGACTTACACCGCTTGCTCTGCGACCTGTCGGGTCGCGAGGTCGCGTGGCGGTTAAGCGAGCGCACGCGCGGGCAGCTCGATCGCGTGCGGCTGCTCAGCCTGCCCGAGGCCGGCTACCGCGGCCAGATGCTCGCCGAGCACCGGGCCGTCGTCGGCGCGGTCGTCGATCACGACGCGGTCGCCGCCGAGCGCGAGTTGCGCAAGCACCTGCGGATGGTCTTGTCGAGCCTGCCTGCGATCCGCGAGGCTCACCCCGAGTACTTCCAGGAGGACTAGAGATGGCGCTCCACCCAGACATCGATCCGATCGAGACCGCCGAGTGGGTCGACGCGCTGGAGGCCGTGATTCGCAACGACGGTCCCGACCGCGCCCGGCAGCTCCTCGAGGAGGTCTTCGCCGACGCGCGCCTGCGCGGCCTGCATCCGGCCGAGGATCTGAGCACGCCCTACGTCAACACGATCCCGGCCGACGCCGAGGTGCCGGTACCGGGCGATCACGACCTCGAGCACCGGGTGCGGTCGCTCGTGCGCTGGAACGCGATCGCGACGGTGCTCGGCGCCAACAAGGAGTCCTCGGAGCTCGGCGGCCACATCGCAAGCTTCCAGTCGGCGGCGACGCTGTATGAGATCGGCTTCAACCACTTCTGGCACGCGCCGTCGGCCGAGCACGGCGGCGACCTGGTGTTCATTCAGGGCCACTCGTCTCCTGGCATCTACGCCCGCGCGTTCCTCGAGGGCCGCATCTCCGAGGAGCAGATGCAGCGCTTCCGGACCGAGACCGACGTGCGCGCGCCCGGCCTCTCCTCCTACCCGCACCCCTGGCTGATGCCGGACTTCTGGCAGTTCCCCACCGTCTCGATGGGCCTCGGCCCGTTGATGGCGATCTACCAGGCGCGGTTCATGAAGTACTTGACCGGCCGCGGGATGAGCGACACGACCGGGCGCAAGGTCTGGGCCTTCATGGGCGACGGCGAGATGGACGAGCCGGAGTCGATGGGCGCGATCTCGCTAGCCGGCCGCGAGCACCTCGACAACCTCGTCTTCGTCGTCAACTGCAACCTGCAGCGCCTCGACGGCCCGGTTCGCGGCAACGGCAAGATCATCCAGGAGCTGGAAACCAACTTCCGCGGCGCCGGCTGGAACGTCATCAAGACGATTTGGGGTCGCCGCTGGGATCCGCTGCTGGCCGCCGACACCGAGGGCCGCCTCGTCAAGCGGATGGAGGAGGCCGTCGACGGCGAGTACCAGGTGTTCAAGTCGCGCGACGGCGCGTACGTCCGCGAGCACTTCTTCGGCGCCGACCCCGAGTTGGCCCGCATGGTCGAGGACTGGAGCGACGCCGAGATCTTCTCGCTCAACCGCGGTGGCCACGACCCGCAGAAGGTCTACAACGCCTACGCCCAGGCGGTCGCGCATACCGGGCAGCCGACCGTGATCCTCGCCAAGACGATCAAGGGCTATGGGATGGGGGAGTCCGGCGAGGGCCAGAACATCACCCACCAGGCCAAGAAGATGAACGAGAAGGCGCTGTTTGCCTTCCGCGACCGTTTTGGCCTGGACTTGTCAGATGATGAAGTCCGCGACGTCAGCTTCCACAAGCCGCCCGACGACGCGCCCGAGATGGCGTACTTGCGCGAGCGCCGCGCGCAGCTGGGCGGCTCGCTGCCCCAGCGCCGCACCGAGGCGCCGCCGCTGCCGGTCCCGGAGCTGAGTGCCTTCAAGGCCCAGCTCGACGGCACCGGCGAGCGTGAGATCTCCACGACGATGGCCTTCGTGCGGATCTTGTCCACCTTGGTCCGCGACAAGCAGCTGGGCCCGCACGTCGTGCCGATCGTCCCCGACGAGTCGCGCACCTTCGGCATGGAGGGGATGTTCCGCCAGCTGGGGATCTTCAGCCAGGTCGGCCAGCTCTACACGCCCCAGGATGCCGACCAGTTGATGTCCTACCGCGAGGACAAGTCCGGCCAGATCCTGCAGGAGGGGATCAACGAGCCGGGCGCGTTCTCCTCGTGGATCGCCGCGGCGACGTCGTATGCCAACCACAACGTCTCGATGCTGCCGTTCTACATCTACTACTCGATGTTCGGCTTCCAGCGCGTGGGCGACCTGGCGTGGGCCGCAGGAGACTCACGCGCGCGCGGGTTCCTGCTCGGAGGTACCGCAGGGCGCACGACGCTCAACGGCGAGGGGCTGCAGCACGAGGATGGTCACAGTCACATCCAGGCCGGGCTCATTCCCAATTGCATTGCCTACGACCCGGCCTATGCCTACGAGCTGGCCGTGATCATCCACGACGGCATGCGCCGGATGCTCACCGAGCACGAGGACGTCTTCTACTACCTGACGGTGATGAACGAGAACTACGCGATGCCGGCGATGCCCGATGGGGCGGAGGCGGGGATCCTGCGTGGGATGCATGCGGTCGCCGAGAGCGCCGAGGCGAAGGTGCAGCTGCTCGGCTCCGGGACGATCCTGCGTGAGGTGCTGGCGGGCGCCGCGCTGCTGCGCGAGGACTTCGGCGTGGAGTCGGACGTCTGGTCGGTCACGTCCTATACCGAGCTCCGTCGCGATGGGATGGAGGCCGAGCGCTACAACCGCCTCCATCCGACCGCCGAGCCGCGGCGCTCGTTCGTGGAGGAGTCGCTCGGTGGCCGGGCCGGGCCGGTCGTCGCCGCCACCGACTACATTCGCGCGCTGCCGGACGCCATCCGGCCGTGGGTAGACGCTCCCTTCACCGTGCTCGGGACCGACGGCTTCGGCCGCAGCGACTACCGCAAGGCCTTGCGCCGGTTCTTCGAGGTCGACCGCCACCACGTCGCCGTCGCCGCGCTGCACGCGCTCGGCCGCGAGGAGGATGCGAAGGCCGCGATCGAGAAGTACGGCATCGACCCCGAGACGGAGGCACCATGGCGGATCTGAAGCAGGTGACGGTCCCCGATATTGGCGACTTCTCCGACGTTGCCGTTGTTGAAGTCCATGTCGCCCAGGGCGATGAGGTCGCCGAGAACGACCCGCTCGTCACGCTGGAGACCGACAAGGCGACGATGGATGTGCCGGCGCCGTACGGAGGTGTCGTCGCCGAGGTGCTGCTGAAGGTGGGCGACGTCGCCTCGGAGGGGACGGTGGTGGTGACGCTGAGCCCGAGCGCCGAGGCGGCCGCGACCGCGGAGGCCGCGGCGCCCAGCGCTGTGCGCACCGCGGTGGCAGCCGAGGCGTCGGCGCGGCCAGCGCCCGCCGAGAAGGAGCCGCCGGCGCCCAAGGCCCCGGCGGCGTCCTCGGGCAACGGTGGGGATCCCGTCTACGCGAGCCCGTCGGTGCGCCGGCTGGCGCGCGAACTGGGCGTGGGCCTGGAGCGTGTGGAGGGCAGCGGGCGCAAGGGGCGGATCGTCGTCGAGGACGTGCGCGCGGTGGCCGAGGGCGGGGCGTCGGTCGGCGCCGCGGCTGGGAGTCCGTCGGGCGGTGACGGCGGCCTCGACCTCCTGCCCTGGCCCAAGGTCGACTTCGCCAAGTACGGCGAGATCGAGCGCGTGGAGCTGTCAAAGATCCGCAAGATCTCGGCGGCCAACCTGTCGCGCAACTGGGTCCGGATCCCGCATGTGACCCACAACGACGAGGCCGACGTCACCGACCTCGAGGCCTTCCGCAAGCAGCTCAACAGCGAACAGACCGACGTCAAGGTGACGATGGTTGCGCTACTGCTCAAGGCGGTCGTCTCGTCGTTGAAGGCCTTCCCCGACGTCAACGCGTCGCTGGACGGCGATGCGCTGGTGCGCAAGAAGTACTACCACTTGGGTTTTGCGGCCGACACGCCGAACGGGCTTGTCGTGCCGGTCGTCAAGGACGTCGACAAGAAGGGGCTGCTCGAGATCGCCGGTGAGCTGACCGAGCTGTCGGGCAAGGCCCGTGCGGGCAAGCTCGGCCCGGCCGAGATGGCGGGTGCGACGTTCACGATCTCCTCGCTGGGCGGTATCGGCGGCACGTCGTTTACCCCAATCGTCAATGCGCCCGAGGTGGCGATTCTCGGCGTGGTGCGCTCGGCGATGAAGCCGGTTTGGGATGGCAAGGAGTTCGTGCCGCGGCTGATGCTGCCGTTGTCACTGTCCTATGACCACCGAGTGATTGACGGCGCGGCGGCCGCGCGGTTCATCGCGCATCTGTCCGGCGTGTTGACCGATCTGCGGAGGGTCCTGTTGTGAGTACGCTCGACGTCCTCGTTCCTGACATTGGCGACTTCACCGACGTCCCCGTCGCCGAGATCCTCGTGGCCGTTGGCGAAGCCGTTGCCGCCGAGGATCCGCTCGTCGTCCTGGAGTCCGACAAGTCCTCGATGGAGATCCCGGCCCCGCAGGCGGGGACGGTCAAGGAGCTGAAGGTCGGCGTCGGCGACGCGGTCTCGGAGGGCAGCGCGCTGGTCGTGCTGGAGGTCGAGGCGGCTGCGCCGACGGCATCTGACGGCGCCGGCGCGCCGGCCGAAGCCGTGGAATCGCCAGCCGAACCCGCCACACCGCCATCGAGGGACGACGCAACCGGTCATCTGCCGGTTCAGTCGTCTCTCGACGCTGGTGGGGTGGCGGAGGTGGAGCGCGGTGATGTGCATGCCGGTGTGCTTGTGCTGGGCTCGGGGCCTGGTGGCTATGCGGCGGCGTTCCGCGCCGCCGACCTTGGCCTCGACGTCGTGATGGTCGAGCGCTACCCGATCCTGGGCGGCGTCTGCCTCAACGTCGGCTGCATCCCGTCCAAGGCGCTGCTGCATGTCGCAAAGGTCATCGCCGAGGCCGAGACCGCCGGTACGCATGGCGTCACCTTCACCAAGCCCGAGATCGACCTCGACGCGCTGCGCACCTGGAAGGAGGGCGTCGTCGCCAAGCTGACCGGCGGCCTCAAGCAGATGGCCAAGGGCCGCAAGGTGCAGGTCGTCACCGGCGAGGCGCGCTTCACCGGTCCCAACATGCTGGCAGTGCTCGGTGCCGACGGCGAGACGACGACGGTGTCGTTCGACAGCGCCATCGTCGCCGCCGGCTCGCGCTCGGTCCAGCTCGACGGCGTCCCGCACGACGATCCGCGCGTCATGGACTCCACCGGCGCGCTGGAGCTCGACGACATTCCGGAGCAGCTGCTCGTCGTCGGCGGCGGGATCATCGGGCTGGAGATGGCGACGGTCTATGACGCGCTGGGCTCGCAGGTGACCGTGGTCGAGCTGGCCGACGGGCTGATCCCGGGCGCCGATCGCGACCTCGTCAAGCCGCTGGCCAAGCGCATCGGCGCGCGTTACGCGGCGATCCACCTGGAGACCAAGGTGGACAAGATCGAGGCGCGGGACGACGGTCTCCACGCCACGTTCTCCGGTGAGGTCGAGGACGCCGTCTTCGATCGCGTGCTCGTCGCGGTTGGCCGGATCCCGAACGGCGCCTCGCTGGGCCTGGAGCACGCGGGCGTGCACGTCGACGACCGGGGCTTCCTTCCGGTCGACGCCCAGCAGCGGACCAACATCCAGCACATCTTTGCGATCGGCGATGTCGCCGGCGGCCCGATGCTCGCCCACAAGGCGACGGCCGAGGGCCACGTTGCCGCCGAGGTGATCGCCGGCCACGCAGCGGCCTTCGAGCCGCGCGGGATCCCGTCGGTCGCCTACACCGACCCGGAGGTCGCGTGGGTCGGGCTGACCGAGACCGAGGCTGCCGAGCGGTCCATCGCCTACGAGAAGTCGGTCTTCCCGTGGTCGGCCTCCGGCCGCGCGCTGGCGATCGACGGCGCCGACGGCCTAACCAAGCTGCTGCGTGACCCGGAGACAGGCCGCGTTCTGGGGGCCGGCATCGTCGGTCCCCACGCAGGCGACCTGATCGCCGAGCCGGGCTTTGCGCTGGAAATGGGCGCCGACGTCGCCGATCTCGGCCTGACGATCCACGCGCACCCGACGCTGAGCGAGACCATCATGTTGGCGGCCGAGATCGCCGACGGTACGATCACCGATCTCCCGAACAAAGCCGCGATCCGCGCGGCGAAGGCCAAAACCAAGTCCTAGGACATGCGCGTCAACCGCACCTTCTGCTTCCTCGACCTCTGTGGCTTCACGGCGTTCACCGACGAGTTCGGTGATCAGGAGGCGGTCGCGGTGCTCGGCCACCTGCGGGCGGTCCTGCGGGCCGAGGCCGAGGACGCTGGCGTGCGCGTGACCAAGTGGCTGGGCGACGGCGCGATGCTGTCGGGCGTCGACGCGACCGCGGTGATCGCCTGCGCGGCGAGCGTCCGCGACGTCCTGCTGACCGATGGCCGGCTCGCGCTGCGCGGCGGCATCTGCGAGGGCAAGGTCATCATGTTCGAGGGTGACGACTACATCGGCGCGGCCGTCAACGTCGCGGCGCGGTTGTGCACCGAGGCGGGCCCGGGGCAGCTGCTGGTCAACGGCGGCGCCGCGACTTCGGTGCCCGCCCATCTCTCACCGGTCGCGCTGGGTGCGATCACCGTGCCGGGCGTCTCGCAGTCGATCGACGTCTACGCGCTGGATCCGGACGCCGTCGCCGCCGCCGAGTAGCTCACACCGGCTCCAGCCGGACGACCACCGACTTGGAGGTCGGCGTGTTGCTGACGTCCGCTGTCGATTCCAGCGGAACGAGCGGATTGGTCTCGGGGTAGTAGGCAGCCGCGCAGCCGCGCGCCGTCGGGTAGGCGACGATGCGGAAGCGCTCGGCGCGGCGCTCCTCCTCGCGCCACTCGGAGACGAGGTCGACCGTCTGGCCGTCGGCGAGGCCGAGCGCGGCGAGGTCCTCCGGATGCACCAGCACCACGCGGCGGCCGGACTTGATGCCGCGGTAGCGGTCGTTGAGGCCGTAGATGGTGGTGTTGTACTGGTCGTGGGAGCGGATCGACTGCAGCAGCAGGCGCCCCGGCGGCGTGCGCACGACCTCGAGCGTGTTGGCTGTCAGCCGCGCGCGGCCGGTCGGGGTGGTGAAGCGGCGCTCGTCGCGCGGCGGGTGCGGGAGCGCGAAGCCGCCATCGTGATCGAGACGCGTCTCGAAGTCCTCGAAGCCGGGGATGGTGCGGGAGATGGCGGCACGGATCAACCGGTAGTCGCCGGCAAAGGCGGCCCACGGGATCTGCCGCGCGGCCGCGGTGCGCAGGCGCGCGCCGAGCCGCGCGACGATCGCGACCTCGGAGAGCAGCTGCGGCGAGCCTGGTGCGAGCGTGCCGGCCGAGGCGTGCACGACGCCCATCGAGTCCTCGACCGAGACGCGCTGCAGGCCGGTGGCCTGCTCGTCGCGCTCGGTGCGCCCAAGCGTCGGGAGGATCAGCGCCCGGCGACCGGTCACGAGATGCGAGCGGTTGAGCTTGGTGGAGATCTGCACCGTCAGTCGCTGGGCGCGCAGCCCCTCGGCGGTCGCGTGCGTGTCGGGCGCGGCGGTGAGGAAGTTGCCGCCTAGCGCGAAGAAGACGTGCGTCTGACCGGCGCGCATGGCGCGGATCGCGTCGACGACGTCGAGTCCGTGCTCGGCCGGCGGCGTGAACGAGAACTCGTCCCCGAGCGCCTGGAGAAACGCGGGTGAGGGCTGCTCGTAGATGCCCATCGTGCGGTCGCCCTGGACGTTGCTGTGGCCGCGGACCGGGCAGACGCCGGCGCCCTCGCGGCCGATGTTGCCGCGCAGCAGCAGGAAGTTGACGATCTCGCGGATCGTCGCGACCGAGTTCTTGTGCTGGGTCAACCCCATGGCCCAGCAGACGATCGTGCGCTCCGAGATCGCGGCGAGGTCGACGACCGCCTCGATCTCGGCGGCGTCCAGGCCGGTGGCCTCGGCGACGAGGTCACCGTCGAGCCCGGCGATCTCCGCCGCCCACTCCTCGAAGCCCTCGCACGAGGCGTCGATGAACGCGTGGTCGAGCGCGTCACGCTCCAGCAGCGACTTGTTCATCGCCTTGAACAGCGCGAGGTCGCCGTTGACGCGGATCTGCAGGAAGTGGTCGGCCAGCGCGGTCCCGCGGCCGACGATGCCGCGCGGCAGCTGCGGGTTCTTGAAGCGCAGCAGTCCCGCCTCGGGCAGCGGGTTGACCGCCACGATCTTCGCGCCGTGGCGCTTGGCCTCCTCCAGCGCGGAGAGCATCCTGGGGTGGTTGGTCCCCGGGTTCTGCCCGACGACGAAGATCAGGTCGGCCGCGTGGACGTCCTCGAGCGTGACACTGCCCTTGCCGATGCCGATCGTCTCGGTCAGCGCCGAGCCCGAGGACTCGTGGCACATGTTCGAGCAGTCCGGCAGGTTGTTGGTGCCGAACGTGCGGACGAGCAACTGGTACAGGAACGCGGCCTCGTTGCTCGTGCGCCCCGAGGTGTAGAAGACGGCCTCGTCGGGCGCGTCGAGCGCGTGCAGCTCTTCGGCGACGAGGTCGAGCGCATCGTCCCAACTGATCGGCCGGTAGTGGGTCGCGCCGGCGTCGAGCAGCATCGGCTCGGTCAAGCGGCCCTGGCGCCCAAGCCAGAAGTCCGGCTGCCCGGCCAGCTCGGCGACGCTGTGGCGGGCGAAGAAGTCGGGCGTGCAGCGCGCCTTGGTCGCCTCCTCGGCGACGGCCTTCGCGCCGTTCTCGCAGAACTCGGCGATGTGCGGATGGCCGGGCTCGGGCCAGGCGCAGCCGGGGCAGTCGAAACCCTGGGGCTGGTTGAGCCGGCGCAGCGTCTGGGCGGTGCGGACCGGGCCCATCTGCTGCAGCGCGAGCTTCGCGGCGTAGGCGACCGCCGGCACTCCGGCGGCGGTGCGCTCGGGCGCCTCGACCTCCAGCTCCGGCTCGTCGCCGGCAGGCGCGACATCGTGGCTGCTCATGCGATCTGCTCCAGGGTATCGCCGCCTTGCTAGGCGTGTGGAGCGTCGCGGCGTAGGGTCCGCGGCGTGAGCGACGGTGCGGCAGCGCAGGCCACGGGCGTCAGCGAGCTGAGCGCGGGGCGGACCGCGTGGGCGCGCAATCTCGCCGCGCCGATCCGCGGCTTCCTGCACGCTGAGACGGGTGGCGCGATCGCGCTCGTCGTCGCGGCGATCGCGGCGCTGCTGTGGTCCAACTCGCCGTGGAGCGACTCCTACACCTCGGTCTGGGAGACGCGCCTGGCGGTCGAGCTCGGCCATCACGGGATCGCGTTGGACCTGCGCGAGTGGGTCAACCAGGGATTGATGACGCTCTTCTTCCTCGTCGTCGGGCTGGAGGCCAAGCGCGAGCTCGACCTCGGCGAGCTGCGCGAGCGCCAGCGGCTGGCGATCCCGGTCATGGCCGGGCTCGGCGGGATGGCTGCGGCTGCGGCCGTCTACCTGGCGATCAACGCGGGTGGCGAGGGTGCCGGCGGCTGGGGCGCGGCGATCTCGACCGACACGGCGCTGGCGCTGGGCGCGCTGGCGCTGGTCACGCGCGGGCGCGCGATCCGGCTGCGCGTCTTCCTGCTGACGGTTGTGGTCATCGACGACCTCGTGGCGCTGCTGGTGATCGCGGTGGTCTACACGGACACCATCGATGTCGTGGCGCTCGCGGTCGCGCTCGGCTTCTTCGCGGCGCTCTTCGGCCTGCGCTGGGCGGGCCCGTGGCGCACACCGGTTGCGGCCGCGGTCGGCATCGGGATGTGGGTCGCGCTGCTGGAGTCGGGGATCGATCCGGTCATCTCCGGGCTCGTCGTCGGCCTGGTGACCAGCGCCTACCCGCCCTCGCGCGACGATCTCGAGCGCAGCACCGAGCTGACGCGCTCCTTCCGCGAGCAGCCGACGCCGGAGCTCGCCTACTCCGCGCGCGCGAGCCTGACCTCGGCGATCTCGCTCAACGAGCGCCTGCAGTATCGGCTGCTGCCGTGGACGAGCAAGGTCGTCGTGCCGCTCTTCGCGCTGGCCAACGCGGGGATCCACTTCACCTCGGCGCTGCTGTCGGACGCGGTCTCCTCGCCGGTCACGCTCGGCATCGTCGCGGCCTACGTGATCGGCAAGCCGGTCGGGATCCTCGGCGCCGCGTGGCTCGGCACGCGCACGTGGTGGTTCGGCGGCGGCCGGCTGACGGTCACGTGGCCGGCGCTGGTCGGGACCGCGGCCTCGGCGGGCATCGGCTTCACGGTCTCGTTGTTGGTGGCGTCGTTGGCGTTCAGCGGTGGGTTGCTCGACCAGGCCAAGTTCGGCGTGATGGCGGCGGCGGTGCTGTCCCCGGGGCTGGCCTGGCTGGCCTTCAAGGTGATGGCGCGGCTGCCGGCCGAGACCCGCGCCCGCCAGCTCGGCGCGACCGCCGAGCAGATCATCGACCTCGCCGAGGACGTCGATCCCGAGCGCGACCACCTCCGCGGCGCGGTCGATGCGCCGGTCACGCTTGTCGAGTACGGCGACTTCCAGTGCCCGTACTGCGCGGCCGCTGCGCCGCTGATCGCCAAGCTGCTCGATCACTTCGGTGACGAACTGCGCTACGTGTGGCGCCACCTGCCGCTGACCGACGTCCATCCCGCGGCGCAGGTGGCCGCCGAGGCGGCTGAGGCGGCGAGCGCTCAGGGTCGGTTTTGGGAGCTGCACGACCTGCTGCTCGGTGACGAGGGGACCCTCGCGATCAGCGACATCTACCGCCATGCCTCGTCGCTGGAGCTGGACATCGCGCAGTTCTCTGACGACCTCAACCACCGTCGCCATGCGCGGCGCGTCGCCGAAGATGTCCAGAGCGCCGACGCCAGCGGCGTCTCCGGCACGCCCACGTTCTTCATCAACGGCCGCCGCCACCAGGGCGTCTATGACGTCGACACGCTCACGCGCGAGCTCAAGACGGCGGCGCGGGCCGGCCGCGCTCAGGCGGCGACGATGAGCGCGACGTAGCCGTCGGCGATCTCGGCGGCGCTCAGGCGGCCGCGGGGTCGGTACCACTGGGCGGTGTGGTTGACCATCCCGAGCAGGGCGGCGAGCGAGAGGCGCGCGTCGGCGAGGCGGGCGTTGCCGTCGGCGTGCACGCGCTCCAGGACGGATTCCATGAGCCGCTCGAACTGCTTGCGACGGTCGCGGACCTGGCGCCACTGGTCGCCGTGGTCGATCACGTGGCGCTCCTGCTGGAAGACGAGCATGTGGTTGCGGCGCTCGATGACGTGGGTGACCCAGAGGTGCAGGAGGGCTTGCAGTTGCGTTGCCCCGGCGTCGTCGCTTGCCGTGATGGCCCGGGCGTCGTCGAGCAGCGGGTCCATCAGCTGGTCGCAGATCGCGATCAGCAGCTGCTCCTTGGACCCGAAGTAGTGGTACAGGCTGCCGGCGGCGAGGCCGAGCTCGTCGGCGAGCTGGGGCACCGAGGTCTGGTCGTAGCCGTGGAGGGCGAAGACGCGCGCGGCGTCGAGCACGACCTGGGCCTGACGGCGGTCGTAGCGCTCCCGCAGGGCGGTGCGGTCGGGCTTCGGCGGCATCGGTGCCCGATGATAGCGACCGTGTCGAACGAGCATTCGAAATCTGAATGATCATTCGGTATGCTCGCGAGCATGCTGTTCGATCTCGACGATGACACCCAGCTGCTCCAACGCACGGTCCGCGACTTCGCGGTGGGGGAGGTGGCGCCGGTGGCCGAGGAGCTCGACCGGACCAAGGCGTTCCCCTATGAGTTGGTGAGCAAGATGGGGGCCTTGGGTTGGATGGGCATTCCGTTCCCCGAGGAGGTCGGGGGCGCGGGCGGCACATCGCTGCAGTACGCGATCGCCGTCGAGGAGTTGACGCGCATCGACTCGTCGGTCGCCATCACGATGTGCGCGCACACCTCGTTGGGCACGCAGCCGATCTACCTCTTCGGCTCCGACGAGCAGAAGGCGCGGCTGCTGCCCGACCTCTGCGCGGGGCGCAAGCTCGGCGCCTTCGGGCTGACCGAGCCTGAGGCGGGGTCCGATGCCGGCAACGTCAAGACGCGGGCCGCGCTGGACGGCGACGAGTGGGTGGTCGACGGCGCCAAGCAGTTCATCACCAACGCGGGCACCGAGATCTCCGGCCACGTCGCGATCACGGCGAAGACCGGCGAGAACGAGATCTCCAACATCATCGTCGAGAACGGCACCGCCGGCTACGAACAGGGCACGCCGTACCGCAAGATGGGGTGGAACGCGTCGGACACGCGACCGCTGGTCTTCGAGGGTTGCCGCGTTCCCGAGGACAACCTGCTCGGCCCGCGCGGCGCCGGCTTCAAGCAGTTCCTCCATATCTTGGACATCGGCCGCATCGGGGTCGCGGCGATGGGCGTGGGCCTGGCGCAGGGTGCGCTGGACGAGGCGCTGAAGTACGCCAAGGAGCGTAAGGCGTTCGGCCAGTCGATCAGCAAGTTCCAGGCGATCCAGGGCAAGTTGTCCGACATGGCGACCGAGATCGAGGCGGCGCGGCTGCTGACCTACAAGGCCGCGTGGCTCAAGGACCAGGGCCGGAACTTCTCGTTGACCGCCGCGCAGGCCAAGCTGAAGACGGGACGGTTGGCGGTGCGGTGCACCGAGGAGGCCGTGCAGATCCACGGCGGCTACGGCTTCATCGAGGAGTACCCGGTGTGTCGGTTCTACCGTGACGCCAAGATCCTCACGATCGGCGAGGGCACCGACGAGGTCCAGCAGATGGTCATCGCCCGCGCGCTCGGCGCGTAGGACATCATGTCGCTGCCGGCGTCGGTCAAGATCCGCGAGGTGGGGCCGCGTGACGGGTTCCAGAACGAGCCCGAGGTGATCGGGACGGCGGACAAGGTGCGGCTGGTCGATCTGCTGGCGCGCACCGGTGTGCCGCGGCTGGAGGTGACATCGTTCGTACGTGCCGACGTCATCCCGCAGTTGGCCGACGGCGTTGAGGTGCTCTCGCGCATGGACGTTCCCGATGAGGTCGATGTCACCGTGCTCGTGCCCAACGAGCGCGGCTTTGACAACGCGCTGGCCTTGCGCGATCGCTTCCAGGAGGTCAACTGCTTTTTGAGCGCGAGCGAGTCCCATAACAAGGCCAACGTGAACCGCTCGATCGAGGAGTCGTTGCGCGGGCTGGAGCGGGTGATCGGCCGGGCCGTGGCTGAAGGGCTGCGGGCCGAAGGTGTCATCAGCGTGGCGTTCGGCTGCCCGTATGAGGGGCATGTGCCGCCGGAGCGTGTCTTCGCGATCGCCGAGCGGCTGATCGCGGCGGGCGCGGCGGAGATCGCGTTCGGTGACACGACCGGCATGGCCAACCCGGTGCAGGTGCGGTCGTTCTTCTCAGACGCGCGGGAAGCGTTGGGCGATGACGTCGAGTTGACCGCCCACTTCCACAACACGCGCGGCCAGGGGCTGGCCAACGTGTACGCGGCGCTGGAGGCCGGCTGCGCGTCGTTCGAGTCGAGCTTCGGCGAGCTGGGCGGCTGCCCGGTGCCCGCGGGCGCGACGGGCAACATCGCGACCGAGGACCTCGTGTCGATGCTGCACGAGATGGGGATCGCGACGGGGATCGACTTGGGGTTGTTGCTGGAGGCGGCACGTGCGGCGCGCGATGTCCTCGGCCGGCCGTTGGGCAGCCACACGCTCGTGGCTGGTCCCGTGGATTGGCATGACGCGCATGCATGAGCTGAGCCCGGTCCTGATCGCCAACCGTGGCGAGATCGCGATGCGGGTTGCGCGGACGGTCCACGCGCTGGGCCTGACGAGTGTGGGGGTGGTCACCGAAGCTGATAACGGGTCTGCTCATGCCGACGCGTGCGACATGGTGGTGTCGATCGCCTCCTACCTCGATCCGGAGGAGTTGCTACGTGCCGCGCGGCTCAGCGGCGCACGCTCGGTGCACCCTGGCTTCGGCTTCTTGAGCGAGAATGCAGCCTTTGCGCGGGCTGTGGTCGCGGCGGGGCTGGTGTGGATCGGCCCGCCCCCGGAGGCGATCGAGCTGATGGGTGACAAGGGCGCGGCCAAGGATGCGGCGGTGGCCGCGGGCGTCCCGGTGGTGCCTGCCGGCGACGACGGTGGCTTTCCCGTGGTCGTCAAGGCGGTGGCGGGCGGTGGCGGCAAGGGCATGAGGGTGGTGCGCTTCGCCGGCGAGTTGGTCGAGGCGACGGCCGCCGCGCAGCGCGAGGCGCTGGCCGCGTTCGGCGACGATCGCGTGATCGTCGAGCGTTACCTCGAGCGGCCGCGGCACATCGAGATCCAGGTGCTCGCCGACGCTCACGGCGCGTGCGTCCATCTCGGCGAGCGCGAGTGCTCCTTGCAGCGGCGCCATCAGAAGGTGGTCGAGGAGGCGCCGTCGCCGGTCGTCGACGCGGCGCTGCGTGCGCGGATGGGAGAGGCGGCGGTCGCCCTCGCGCAGGCGTGCGGGTACGTCGGGGCCGGCACCGTCGAGTTCATCGCCGCCGGAGACGATCCGAGCGATTTCGCGTTCTTGGAGATGAACACGCGGTTGCAGGTCGAGCATCCGGTGACCGAGCTGGTCTACGGCGTCGACCTCGTCGAGCAGCAACTGCGCGTCGCGGCGGGTGAGCCGCTGGCGCTGGACCAGGGCTCGTTGCAACCCAGCGGTCATGCCATCGAGGCACGGCTGTACGCCGAGGATCCGGCCGCCGGCTTCCTGCCCGCGGTCGGCACGGTACGCGTCTATCGCGAGCCGGACGGGAACGGCGTGCGCGTGGACTCCGGCATCCGCGCCGGCAGCGTGGTCGGCACGTCGTATGACCCGATGCTGGCCAAGGTGATCGCCCACGGGCCCGACCGCGCGACCGCGCTGGCCCGCCTCGACCGTGCGCTGGCGAGCTACGTGATCGCCGGCGTGACCACCAACGCTGCGTTCTCACGGGCGCTGCTGGCGCGGGAGGACGTCCGCGCCGGAGAGCAGGACACGGGGCTGCTGGAGCGTGTCCTGGCCGAGCTGGCGGTGGCGCCGCCGGAGGATCTGGCGGCTGCCGCGATGGTCGCGGCGGCGGGAAGCGCCCGGCCGGCAGGACCGTGGCGGCGCGCGCTCGACGGGCACGGCGAGGCACGCGTCGGCGACGGTCGCGTGAGCGTCGGCGACCACTCGTGGGCGGCGGCTGGACCGCGGGCGGTCATGGCTGCCGAGCCGGTCGATGCCGGAGCGCGCGCAGCGAGCGCCGCTGGGGCGACCGACGCAGGCGCCGCAGCCGGCGACGGCTTCGTCGGCGAGTACTTCATCGTCTTGGACGGCGTCCAGCGCCGCTACGCCCTCGCCGTCTCCGACGACGCCGTCTGGGTTGCCCGCGATGGTCATCATCTTGAGGTCCGCACCGAGCGCCACGTGCGCGGTGGCGCCGGCGCCGCGGCCGGCTCGCTGGAGGCGCCGATGCCCGGCACCGTCCTGCTCGTCCATGTCGCCGACGGTGACACCGTTGCCGAGGGCGATGTCCTGCTCGTCCTGGAGTCGATGAAGATGGAGCTGTCAATCACCGCGCCGCACGCGGGCACCGTCGCGGGCCTGGCGCTCACGCCCGGCGATCGCGTCGCGCTCAAGCAGCCGCTCGTGGCGGTTGTGGCACAGGAGGCGTCGGCATGACCGACACCACCACCTACCGCGACGGCCACCTCACGCTGCTCGCCGACCTCCAAGAGCGCTTGGAGCGCGTGCGCGCCGGCGGTGGCGAGCGGTCGCGCGAGCGGCACCTCTCGCGCGGCAAGCTGCTGCCGCGTGACCGCGTCGAGCGGGTCTGCGATCCGGGCGCGCCGTTCCTCGAGCTGTCGGCGTTGGCCGCCGAGGAGCTCTATGACGGCGACGCGCCCGGCGCGGGGATCGTCACGGGCATCGGCACGGTCTGCGGGCGACATGTTGTCGTGGTTGCCAACGACGCGACCGTCAAGGGCGGGACCTACTACCCCATGACGGTCAAGAAGCACCTGCGTGCGCAAGAGATTGCGTTGACCAATCGGTTGCCGTGCGTCTACCTGGTCGACTCCGGCGGTGCGTTCCTACCGATGCAAGACGAGGTCTTCCCTGACCGCGAGCACTTCGGGCGGATCTTCTACAACCAGGCCCAGATGTCAGCGCGCGCGATCCCGCAGGTCGCCTGCGTCATGGGCTCCTGCACCGCGGGCGGCGCGTACGTGCCGGCGATGAGCGACGAGACGGTCATCGTCCGCGAGCAGGGCACGATCTTTCTCGGAGGCCCGCCGCTGGTGAAGGCGGCAACCGGGGAGATCGTCACCGCCGAAGAGCTCGGCGGCGGCGATGTGCACGCCCGGACTTCTGGCGTCGTCGACCACCTGGCCGACGACGACGAGCACGCGCTGGAGATCGTGCGACGGATCGTCGACACGCTGCCCGCAGAGCCTTCGGCTCCTTGGGAGCGGCGTGCGCCACGTCCGTCGCTGGAGGATCCGGCGACGATCCTCGACGTCGTCCCGACCGACAGCCGCACACCGTATGACGTCCGCGAGATCATGAAGCGCTTGGTCGACGGCGGCGAGCTGCAGGAGTTCAAGGAGCTCTACGGGACCACGGTCGTCTGCGCCTTCGGGCATCTCGACGGCCATCCGATCGGCATCATCGGCAACAACGGGATCCTGTTCAGCGAGTCCTCGCTGAAGGCCGCGCACTTCGTCGAGCTCTGCGATCGCCGTGGGATCCCGCTGTTGTTCTTGCAGAACATCTCGGGCTTCATGGTCGGCAAGGACTACGAGGCCGGCGGCATCGCCAAGGACGGCGCGAAGTTCGTCACCGCGGTCTCGTGTGCGCGCGTCCCCAAGCTCACCGTCATCGTCGGCGGCTCCTTCGGTGCCGGCAACTACGGCATGTGCGGCCGCGCCTACTCACCGCGGTTCTTGTTCATGTGGCCCAACGCGCGTATCTCGGTGATGGGCGGTGAGCAGGCTGCGACGGTCATGACCGAGGTCGGCCAGCCCGAGACCGGCGCGGCGCTGCGTGAGCAGTACGAGCGCCAGGGGCGCCCGACCTATTCGACGGCGCGGCTATGGGACGACGGCATCATCGACCCGCGCGAGACGCGCGCGGTCCTCGCTCAATGTCTCGCGGCCTGTGCGAACGCGCCGCTGGAGGACGTGAGCAACGGGATCTTCCGCATGTAAACGCGAAGCTGGCGCAAGGGTTGCCAACGCGCGCTCGGCAGGAATAGGGTCGGACCCGAACGATCGCCCCTAGAGAAGCGGAAGATCATGGACTTGAAGCTGGAAGTGGTGCAGGTGCCAGTCTCTGACGTCGACCGAGCCAGGGACTTCTATGTGGCGGCGGGCTTTCGGTTAGATGCGGACTTTCCGGTTGGTGACGACTTTCGTGTGGTGCAGCTGACGCCGCCCGGGTCAGATGCATCGATCATCATCGGCGACGGTGTGACGACGGCAGCGCCGGGCTCGACCGAGGGCCTGCAGCTCGTCGTGGCCGACATCGAGGCGGCGCGCGCTGAGCTCACCGGCCGCGGTGTCGAGGTCAGCGAGGTGTTCCACGACGTGGGTGGCGTGTTCCACCACGGCGGCACCGAAGGTCGGGTGCCGGGCCCTGAGCCCGAGCACGGCAGCTACGGGTCGTTTGCCTCCTTCAGCGATCCGGACGGCAACGGCTGGGTCCTCCAAGAGGTCACGACCCGCCTTCCCGGACGGGTGACCGGGCCGACGACGTACGGCTCGGCCGGCGATCTGGCCGATGCGTTGCGGCGCGCGGCGGCCGCGCACGGTGAGCACGAGGCGCGGACCGGTGAGGCGGATGAGAACTGGCCGGCCTGGTATGCGGAGTACATGGTGCGCGAGCAGGCCGGAGAAGAGCTGCCGTTGTGAGCGATTACGACGCCATCGTGCTCGGCGCCGGCTCGCCAGGGGAGCACTGCGCCGGTGCGCTGGCCGAGGGTGGCCTGCGCGTGGCGGTGGTCGAGCGCGAGCTGGCTGGGGGCGAGTGCTCCTACTGGGCCTGCATCCCGTCCAAGACGCTGCTGCGGCCGGGCGAGGCGGTGCACGGAGCCCGCGACGCGGCGAGCCGCGCAGACATCGATGTCGACGCGGCCCTGGCCTGGCGCGACTTCATGGTGTCCAACTACTCCGACGCCGGGCAGGAGCGCTGGCTGGCGGGACAGGGCATCGACTTGCTGCGTGGCAACGGTCGACTCGCCGGGCCGGGTGCGGTCGAGGTCGACGGCGTACGCCACACCGCCGACCACATCGTCGTCGCGACCGGCTCTGAACCGACCATCCCGCCGATCCCGGGCCTGCGCGACCTCGAGGGCATCTGGACCAATCGCGAGGCGACCGGCATGAAGGCCGTTCCGCGCCGCCTGCTCGTCCTAGGTGGCGGACCGGTGGGCGTGGAGCTGGCGCAAGCTGTGCGCCGGCTCGGTGGCGAAGTCGTCCTGGTCGAGCGGGCCGAGCGCGTGCTCGACCGCGAGTCGGCGCCGTTGGGGGAGGCGCTTGGCGAGGTTCTGCACCGCGACGGGATTGAATTGGCCCTTGGCGCGGGGGCCACGGCGGTCCGGCGCGACGGCGAGGACTACATCTTGGAGCTCGATGAGCGCCGCGAGGTGCGCGGCGACCGGCTGCTCGTCGCCACCGGCCGGCGCCCGCGGACCGCGGGGATCGGTCTGGAGACGGTGGGCGTCGAGGTTGCCGATGGCGGCGGGATCCCGGTCGACGCCCATCTGCGCGTGGCCGACGGCCTGTGGGCGATCGGGGACGTCACCGCCATCTGGCCGCTGACCTATGTCGGCAAGTACCAGGGCGATGTGGTGGCCGCCAACGTCCTCGGCGAACCGCGCGAGGCCAACTACGACGCCATGCCGCGCGTCGTCTTCACCGATCCTCAGGCGGCCGCGGTCGGCGCGACCGAGGCCCGGTTCAGCGGGACCGCGCGGCTGTCCGAGCTGCCCAAGATGGAGACCTACTCGCGCGCGTACGCCGAGTCCAACGGCTTCCTGACCTTGCTCAGCGACGGTGAGCGGTTGACCGGCGCCTACGCCCTCGGCCCCGAGGCCGGCGAGTGGCTGCAGCAGGCGACGCTCGCTATTCGCGCAGGAGTGTCACTTGACATCCTGCGCGACACCATCCAACCGTTTCCGACCTTCTCGGAGCTCTACCTCGATGCGCTGAAGGCGCTCCGTGCGGAGATCAGGATGGCGTGACGTGGCTGAACCCCTTGGCGGCGGCGTCGGTGGCCTTGTCGGCGGCGCGCCAGGACTGCTTGAGCGTCGTCGTAGTCCGATCGCAGTCGTCGCGCTTGCGGCACGCGGTCCAGGTCTTGACCGCGCCCACATGGGTCAGATAGGCCGTGACGATCGTCACGTTGACCTCGTGCTGGCAGGTGGAGCTGGGGATGCCGGCGGTCTTCAGCGTGCGATAGCGAGCCCCCAGCGCCTTCGTCCTGGCGCTGTACTGCTTGTAGTTCGGGTCGCCGGCGACATCCTTGTTGATCTTGCGCAGCGCCGAGATGTACGGATCGAAGGTCTTGTGACAGGTCGCCACGACCTGGGTCTTTGACAGCTTCGGCGCCGGCGCTGGCGTCGTTGCCGCCGGAGCCGCGGTCGTCGCCGCGGGAGCCGGGGCTGCCGTCGAGGCCGGCGCGGCGGCCGTCGCGGCGCTGGTCGCAGCGGCCTGGTCGGCGGTGCTGGACGTTCCGGAATCGTCTGAGCCGCAAGCGGTCAGGGCTGCGGCGACGAGGACGGCAAGGACAGAGAGGACAACCAGGATTCGAGGCACGGCGCGAGCCTAGGCGCACGTGCTCGTCGCTGTAAAGCGTCAGTCCTTGCCAATGCGTCATGTCGCGCTGGCCGGCGGTTCAGGCTGCGGTGGATCAGCGTTTGGCTTTGGACTCGTTCAGCGCCACGGCGGCGCGAACGAGCGTCTTCAACGCCTGCTCATCAATCTTCTCGTCATCGTGGAAGTCGATGGCACGCCGCGTGTTGCCCTCAAGACTGGAGTTGAAGAGGCCCGCGGGATCCTCCAGCGCCGCCCCCTTGGCAAAGGTCATCTTCACGACGTTCTTGTAGGTCTCGCCGGTGCAGAGCATCCCGTCGTGGTACCACACCGGAACGCCTCTCCACTTCCACTCCTCGACGACGTCGGGATCGGCTTCTTTGACCAAGGTCCGGAGCCTGCTCAGCAGCTCGCCCCGCCAGTCGCCCAGCTCCTTGATTCTGGCGTCGATCAGCTGAGAAGGAGACGTGTTGCCCTGCGGTTCGCTCTTCGCCATGCCCGTTCTCTTTCTTGGTGCCGGAGCCGTGGAACACGGGAGGCCCCGCTGTGCGGGGCCTCCCGGGATGGTAGCTCGGCTCCAGGTGTTCAGGGGCGGGCCGGTTGCTGCGCCTCCAGTGCTGACTTGACCTTGGCGGTGTCGAGGCCGAGCTCCTTGGCGAGCGCGGCGGCCAGCTCATCGCTCTTGTCGCCGTGCACGGCGTCGAGCGCAGCTTGCGCCTTGTCCTGGGAGATCCCGAACTTCGCAGCGAGCGCCTTGGCAAGCGCCGAGTCATCCGGCTTGGCGGGGCGCTGCTGAGGCGTGGTGCCGCCGGCCGCCGGCGGGGCGGGGCGGTTGGCGTCGAGGACGGCCTGCACGTCGGCGGTCGACTGGCCGAGCGCCTTGGCGATGGCGGCGGTCCACTCCGTCTGCTTGTTGTCGCGGTTGCCGTTGGCGTCGGTCGGGCGCGTTGCGTCGAGTGCGGCCTGCAGCTTGGCCTCGGTGACCCCGAGCGTCTTGGCCAGCGCGGCGGTGTCGATGTGCGTGCCGCCCGGGCCGCCATGGCCGCGGCTACCCGGCCCGCCGGCCGCTTGCGTGTCCACGGAGGTGACCGCGAAGTCCTTGTCGACATGGACCTCGGCTTCGGTGCCGTCGGACTTGCGGACATGCGCCTCGTAGACGCCGCCCTCGTCGGTCTCGACGCGCAGGACCGTCGCGCCGGGCAGCTTCGCGAGCGCGGCGGCCTTCACCTTGTCGGCGGTATCGCCGGTGAGCGCCTGCTCGTTGGCGTTGCCGGACGGCGCGGACGAGCTGGACTGGGAGGCTGCGGTCGCATACGCGGCGCCGCCAAGGGACAGGCCGATCGCCGAGGCGACGATGGCGGTGCGGGACTTGATGTTGGACATGGCCGCAGCATCGACGGCGGACCTGAGTTGGCCCCGGGGCTGGGCTGAGGGCTGGCTGGGAGTCCTAGCTCGTTCAGACGAGGCTGAGGGTCAGGCCGGGGCGTCGGCGTCCTGCGTGGAGGCTGCGAACTCCCCGGGGCCCTGCTGCGCCGCCGCCGGATCCATCCACATGACCTGCCAGCCGTGGCCGTCGAGGTCGAAGAAGCTGCGTGAGTACATGAAGCCGTGGTCCTCGGTGTCGTCGTGGTCGGTGGCGCCCGCGGCGAGCGCGGCGTCGGTGACCGTGTCGACCTCGTCGCGGCTTGACACGCTGAAGCAGTAGAGCGCCAGCGCGTGCGTGGTGGGATCGGCCATCGGCAGCTTGGAGAACTCCGCGAATCTCTCGTGGTTGAGCAGCATGACGAAGGCGTGCTCGCCGACCAGCATGCAGGCGCCGGTCTCGTCGGAGAACAGCGGGTTGAAGCTGAACCCGAGCTTGGCGAAGAACGCCTTGCTGCGGTCGAGGTCGGCTACGGGGATGTTCACGAACAGCATGCGGCCGGGGTGCGCGGGAGTGGTCATGGTGAGGTAGACCGGCCCGGCCGGCGGAACTCATCGGTCCGGCGAGTCAGAGGCTGGAAACTCGCGAACGACTCTACGAACGTAGAGGATCGTGGCTCAACATCTGCTCATCGTTGATGTTTGCTGATGGATCGGTCTAGGGTCCCCGCCTCAGCGACCGATAGGAGATCACCATGGCTTGTGCATGTGTCAAGGCAGGGAAGTCCAAGTGCGCCTGGTGCAAGGAGGCCGAGGCTCACAACATTCCGACGTCGCGGCATAACTGCTCAACCCTCGGCGGATGTTCCTGACGACAGCCCACACCGGGTCGAGATCATGGACGCTGCCTACCACCTGTTCGAGGACTCGAACTTCGACGCTTACGACCGTGGCCGCTATCCGGCGGTGCTCAGGTCGGGGCTCGAACACCACCGTCTCGAGCTGTCCGACGTCTTGGCCGTCACGCAGGATTTCGCCTCTGGGCGATCTGCAGGACCGGCGTCTTCCGAGCGAACCTGCGCGGTGTGTTCAAAGCGCATCGAAGTCGACGATCTGATCCCGTACTCGTCCGTCGCGTCCGTGCACGAGCAGCGGTCGGGTCCGCACTCCCGGAAGCTGGTGTTGATCGGGCAAGGCGGCGGCAAGGTCGCGCAGATCGACTTCAGCCCCGCCGGTCCAACGCGAACGATCGAGCAGGCCGACGCCTGTCGAACCTCCGTCCTGGGCGCCCTGCGCTCTGCGATGCAGGCCTGACTGCGACCGCGATAGTCCAACCCTGAAACGCCGAGAGCCCTTGCATCGCAAGGGCTCTCGATATATGGGCGCGGCGGGTTTCGAACCTGCGACCTCTCGCGTGTGAAGCGCCATGCCGAACCGGCGCGTGAACCACGAAATGCCTGTAATTGGGCAGGTTCACGCGCCGGTGGCTACCCCGCTCCGGCGGGCCTGATCGCTCCGTTTCGGCCGCGATCGACAGCGATCGACGGCACCAGTGCCGGTCGACGCGCGTTGCGTCGCCGGCGGCCAGCGGTGACAGGCCAACCGCGGACATGTCCGAACAGTTGGCGAGGATCGCTCACCCATGCTGGCCGCCGCCGACACCACGGTCCCGATCGTCGCCATCATCACGTCGGGCATCGTCACCCCGTCGATCGTCGCGTGGTATTCGCTGCGTACTCAGAAGCGCCAGGATCGCCGTACCGAGCGAGACCATCAGCTGGCCCTGCTCGAAGAGGGCCTTAACGCCATCAGCCGGGAACGGCGACTTCTCCATGTGGGCTACAGCATGTGGCGCCACGGCGCCACGAAGCTCGACCTGCGGGTGTTCGAGAACGACAAGGCCATCACCGAGTGCATCGAGGAGATTTGGCTGGCCGAGAACCGCGTGCGCATTCGCTTTGGCCATCACTCGGTCGCCGCAACGGCCTTCGATGCTCTCGTCTCGGCCGCTGAAGACCTGTTTGAGGTCTACAGTCGCCACGGCACCGCTCAGGCCGGACCCACCGCGCAGGACGACGCGGATTGGCTGGTCGGCGTGAGAGACCTGGTGCGCGAGCAGAAGCGGTTCGTTGACGCAACGCGCGACGTCGCGGGTCTCGCCCCAGCAGGGCGGATCCGCCGACTGCGCTCCAGCATCGTGGCGTGGTTACCCGCGCGCCGATCTTAGTTCGACTGCTCGCCTCCAACGCAGGGGGTCAAAGGCAGCGCCATGTGGTGCGGCTCCAGCAGGGCGATGGCCTCGTGACCGAGAGCTTGTGGCACCAGCCGCTGTCACTGCCAGTGGCGGGCAGTGATTGACCGCCAGTGACTAGCGCTATAACAAGTCCGTCCGACGGTCGGTCGATACTGGCCGCCATGGCAGCCAAGGACCAACGGATCACCGTCCGCCTCGACGGCCGCGACCTGGAGAAGGTCGCGCTACTCGCCCGCCAGCACGGGCGTTCGACGGCAGAAGAGATCCGCGACATCCTGCGCGGCCACCTGACCGAAGCGACGCGGGCCGCTGGCGGGCGGCCCGACGTCGAGGACCCGCGTGTGCAGGACGCGAGCCGTGCGCCAGCGTAGACGCCCACTCAGTCACGACGCCCGGCTGCAGCGCCGAGTACGCCGCGCGAGCGACGCCGAGTTGTTGCAGCTCTTGATCGACTCGGTGGACGGCGTCGATCTCTCGCTGCGCGCTGCCCTGCTCGTCCTGGAGCCCGACGAAGTCGTCCGCCTGGCGCAGGATGCGCGCCAAGCCGCCGCCGCAGTGAGCGACCAGCTCGACGCGGAGCTGCGCCGCCGCGCGCCCAACGTCCGCATGATCGACCAGTACCGCACGCCGTGAATCCCCTGCGCGAGACGCTCAAGCCCGACGACCGGGCGGTCTACGACCTCTGGGCCGGCGCGCAGACCACCCGGTGCGAGAGCCGCGCCCACAGCGCGCTTCCCCGTGCCCGCCGGCGTGAGCACCGCTCGACACGTCGCCGCGGTCGTCGTAGCGCCTCCAGCGGTCGAGCTGGTCCAAGCGACGAAGGCGAGCCCGGACCAGCCGGGCATCACGCCACCACGGGCGGTCGCGCGTGCCGCGCCGTCCGCGTCGTCCTCTCACAGCGGGAGGCGGGCCGATGAGCCTCCGGGCCGTCGAGTGGGTCCTCAAGCACGCGCCACGCCACGGAGGCGCAAAGCGCGCCGTCTTGGTCGCCCTCGCCTGGCACGCCGACAACAACGGTGAGGACGCCTTCCCGTCGCAGGAGACCTGGGCCAGCAAGGCGGGCATGGGCGAACGAAGCCTACGCCGCATCGTCGCCGCGCTGGAGGCTGACGGCGAGATCGAACGCGACGGCCACCGGCCGGGCGGCGGCACGGTCCGTTGGCGCATCGTGGGCCTGGCCGGTCCGGCCAACAGTGGCCGGACCGACGATCCGGCCAACGGTGGCCGAACCGATCCGGCCGACGTTGGCCGGACCACCAACGAGATCCGGTCCGGCCAACGGGCGCCGTCCGGTCCGGCCAACGGGCGCCGCTCGGTCCGGCCAACGGGCGCCGACAACACGTCCCTTACAGGTCCAGACACGTCCGAACTGCCAAGCGCCGCTGAGGGCGCAGCTCCCTCTGAGACCCTGTCCTTGAGCACTCGCGGCAGGACCGACGTCGCGGGCGAGGCGAGCCGCGACGACACGGATAAGGGGCTCAAGAGGACCGACTCGCTGAGCGAGCGCATCGCTGAGCTGCACACCCTTCACTGCGAGGACGATGCGCCCTCGGAAGTCGGCCGCGCTCGGGGTGCCGCATGACGCCCGCCGAGCTGCGCGACGTCTTCACCGCCGTCGTGGAGGAGCAGCTCCGCGCCAGCGAGGAGCGCATCGCCCGCCGCGTCGCCGAGCTGGTCTCCCACACCGACACGTCGACCAGCTCCTCTGCGCTGATTGACGCCCACGAGGCCGGACGCCTGCTCGGCCGGAGTGCTGTCTGGGTCCGTCGCCACGCCGACCAGCTCGGCGCCGTCCGCCTGAGCGACGGTGCGCGGCCGCGGCTCGGCTTCGACCCGCAGCGGATCGCCGACGTCGTGGCCGCTCGCTGCGCAGGCGAGCGCTCGCCCGACCACGAAACCCCTGGACAGGACCACACGCCCGATGCTCTCGCTTCGGCGCCGTTGGCACCCAGGCTGTGCGCAGTGCCCGATCTCGGCGACGACCTCGCCTTCGACGCCACTCAAGGCACCGGGATGCCGTCATGGCGATGACCCCAGGCCCCGGCGAGCGCCAGCACGGCGAGAGCGCTAAGGCGTTCGCCGCCTTCCGCACCTACGTCGATCTCGGCCCGCGCCGCAGTACGGCACTGGTGGGGTGGAGTACGGGCACCGCTCATCGCGCCAGGCCGAAAAGTGGTCGTCTCGGTGGCGTTGGGTCGAGCGCGTGAGGGAGATCGAGAGCGCCGAGGCCACCGCGGCGGACGCCGGGCGCCGCGACGAGCTGCGCCGCATCGGCGAGCGCCAGGCGAAGGAGGCCAGGATCAACGCCAGCGCCGCGACGATGCCGGCGCAGGCGCTCTTCCGTCGCCTTGCGGATCAGCCCGAGCTGCTCGACTCGCTCTCGCCGTTGGACCTGCTCAAGCTGGCGCTGATCGGCGCCCGGTCCCATCACCGGGCGATCGTTGCCGAGCGCTTGGCGCTCGGGATGACGACCGAGCAGCCGGGCGAGCCGACCGCCCGCGACGACGCCGCCGCGGCGGCTGCCCGGATGACCGACGACGAGCTGGACGCCCGTCTTGGCGTCGTGGACGAGCTGGGCGCCGCACGCGATCGCCGGCGAGACCGCGAAGCCGCCCGAGAGGCCGCCAGCACGCCGTCTGGCGGAGGCGGACACCACGGCGTGCCTCTGCGCCGGCGCAGTGGCGCGACGCCACTGGACCGGCTCCTGGACTCCGATCCCGCCAACAACCCCAACAACGAGGAGTAGAGCACCACCATGAGCGACACCGAGAAGACGAAGGCCGAGCAGATCGCCGAGCTGCACGCGCAGATCGAAGAGCTGCGCGGCGGCGACGCTCGACCGTTGACCCCGGCCGAGATCCGGGCGCTTACGCCGGAGCAGGCGCAGCAGCGCTGGGAGGAGATCCAGGCCCAGGTGGCACAGTCGGCCGAGCCGCCGGCGCGTCCCCACGACGACGACGTGAAGGCCGACGGCACGGAGGCCACGGGCGTCGACCGCATCGCAGCGGCGTACGCCGAGGGCGCCAAGTCGTGAGCGCGCTCGCCGAGCTGGTCGAGCTGCGCGGCCGCGTCGAGCAGGCGCGGCGCAGCGTCGAAGCCGCCCAAGCTGACCAGTCGCGGGCCGGGCGTCGGCTCTCATCGGCGCGAGCGGCGGTGCGGGACTGCGATCCTGCCGACGCCGACCGGATGGCGCAGCTCACCACCGAGCTGGCGCGCGTCCAGGCCGAGGTCCAGGAGGTCTTGCTCGGCGAGGGCAGTGGCGCTCGGGCATCGGTTCGAGACGTCGCGGCTGACGCGCGCTACACCGATGCCGCGCAAGCGCTGGTCGACGCGGAGGCCGCGGTCGAGACGTGGCGCTGGACGCGCGCCGAGGACGCAGCCGCCGAGCTGCGCGACCAGGCGCGCGACCTCATCGACCGCTACCGGCCCGTCGCGGCCGAGGTCCAGAAGCTCGAACGCGAGTTCGCCGCGCTGGTGGCCATCTGGCACCCGCTGCTCGAACCGCTCGGGCTCACCGGCGACGACATGCCCGAGAGCCCCGCCGTCCATGGTCGGTTCTCGGAGCTGTCGCCGCCGATGCCGTTCGCCCTGCAGCGGCCCGAGGAGCGGACGCGAGAGGCGCGCGGCAAGCACGAGCGGATCCAGGACCAGCGCCGCGAGGCTCAGCGCCGCGCCGAGGCCGAGGCCGGGCTCGCCGCCGAGGCCGAGGCCGCCAGCGCTGGCGGGCCGCGCGTCGACCCGGTCACCGGGCAGCTGGAGGCGCCGGCGACCGCCTGACCGCCCGCCCGAACAGAAAGAGCTCCGCTGCCGGCAAAGCCCCTGCAACCAGCCCCGATCCCACCACCAACAACTCCGGCACGGGTGGCACCGACGCCACCGCAGTGCCGCTTCACCCCACCACACGAGAGGACCACAACCCCACCATGCCCCAGCCCAAGAAGCCCATCGACGTCGACCAGCTCACCGCGGAGGAGCGCGACCAGCTCCGCCGCCAGCTCGACGGCGAGCACGTCGACATCAACGCCGAGGAGCGCGCCCGGATGCGCCAGCGCGCCTTGGCCGGCCTGATGGACCCGCGCGACCACCTGCGCAGCTGCCCGGCACTCGCGCAGGACCAGCCGCGCGTGGAGGCGATCGGCTCCACACGGCCGGCGACCGCGACCGCCCCCGCCGAGGCGGTGACGATCGTCCGGTGCATCACCTGCGGCGGCCAAGTCAAGGAGGCGATCCGCGAGCCCGTCGCCGCGATCAACGCCCGCATCGCCCAGCAGGTCGCCGAGCAGCTCCGCGCCGACAACGGGACCGCCTGATGGCGCTTGACCCGACCGCGGACGCTGTCCTGGGCGCCGCACAAGACCCCGTCGCCAACCTGACCGCCCGCGTCCGCGACTTGGAGCGTCGACTCGAAGGCATGACCCGCCAGCCGACGATCCAGACCGGAGCCAGCGCGCCGAGCGCGCCGAGCGCGCCGAGCGCGCCGAGCGCCCGAGAGGGCACGCCGTACGGCCAGTCCGGCGCGGGCGGGCCGCGCCTCTGGTTGTACCTCAACAGCGGCTGGCACTCAGTGGTGCTGAGCTGATGGCCAACGACGCGCTGGATCCCGGCCCCAATGGCGACTACCCGTACTGGCCGCGCAACCCGGACGGCTCGTCGCGGATGCCCTACGGCGAGCGCATCCAGGCCGGGGTGAAGATCGACGTCACCGTCCGCGGTCCCAACGGCGAGCCGATCGGGCCGCCCGACTACCCGCCCAACCAGCCGGCGCCGTGATCGCCTGCGGCCACCGCGAGCGGTCGTCCGACCGCGAAGCGCCTGCACCCGCCGCACATGCGGCGAGCTGCAGGCGTGCCGCGCCGGCACTACGCCGCTCGGGGTGCCAGCTGCAGGCGGCCGCGTGAAGCGGTAGGGCGCGCGCTGTGACGCGCCGGCGACGTCTCCGTGGTGGGCGGGTTTCAAGGGTCCCCGCCCACCTCGAAGGCGCCGCCGGCGCCGAGAACCAACACCACCACCTTGGGAAGGAACCGCAACATGATGGCCTTGGGGAAGGAGAGCAGCGCGCAGGGCGGCATCGTCGCGGCGATCGGGGTTGGTGGCCCGGTCGCCGCGAGGACGCCGCTCTGCGCTCGCGGCGGTGCCCACGCGCCCGCTGGCACCACGAGAGCCCTAGAAAGCGCACAGGCGACGCGCGGCGGGCCATGGTGCGGCTCGCGCAGAGACGTTCTGCGAGGTATCGTCGGCCCGGACATCAAGTGGGGCGGCACCGCGACAACGGCCCGCCCCCGGCAACAGGAGGAGCGCTCCTGCTACGAGTCAGACCGTATCCGTGTGCGACGGATGAGGGCTGCTCGCCATCGGCGCTTCCTCCACCACCAGAAGGAGACCCGATGAGCAAGGTCAAGGGCGCGGTCCTGGAGCGCGCCACAACCAAGGGGACCGTGTACGCGCTGCGCTTCAGCGCCGGCGAGCACGGCCGCCAGTACGTGACGCTCGGCCGCGAGCGCGACGGCTGGACCCGCGAGCGCGCCGACGAGGAGTTGTCCTACGTCATCGCGCAGGTTCAGCGCGGCGTGTGGCGGCCGCCCAGGCGCGCGACGCCCGACGCGGCCGCAGCCGAGACGCGGCAGATGCCGACGTTCGGCGAGTTCGCCCGGCAGTGGCTCGACGCCCAGAAGATCGAGGGCGGCCGCCGCGGCTCCGGGCTCACCGAGGCCGGCGCCGCGGACCTGACGTGGCGGCTGCGCAAGCACCTGCTGCCGCACTTCGCCCGCGTCCCGCTCGACCAGATCACCGTTGAGGACGTCGACCAGTTCCGACGGCTGAAGGTCCGCGAGGGCGAGATCGGCGCGACGTCCATCAACAAGGTGCTGGCGACGATGGCCGCCGTCCTGGAGCTGGCGGTCGAGTACGACCTCATCGCCAAGAACCCGGCTCGGGGTCGCCGCCGGCGCCTCCCTGTCAGCTCGCCGCGGCGGACCTATCTCGACCGCGCGGAGCACATCACCGCGATGCTCGACGCCGCCGGCGAGCTGGACGCCGCCGCCCGCGTGCAGAAGGGTGAGCGGCGGGCGCTCCTGGCCACGCTGGTCTTCGCCGGTCTGCGGATCGGTGAGGCTCTCTCGCTCCGGTGGCGGGACGTCAACCTGGCCCGGGGCACGATCGCCGTTCGCGCGGCGAAGACCGACGCCGGCGTGCGGACGGTCGACCTGCTGCCGGTGCTGCGTGACGAGCTGCTGAGCTACCGCGCGGGGCTCGGCGACGTCGGCCGCGACGCGCTGGTGTTCGGCACGCGGACCGGGAAGCGGCAGGGCAGCAGCAACGTCCGCCGGCGCGTCCTGGCGCGCGCTGTCGAGCTGGCCAACGCCTCGCTGTTGGAGCGCGAGCTGGACCCGCTGCCCGAGCGCCTGACGCCGCACGGCCTACGTCGGACGTTCGCGTCGCTGCTGTTCGCCATCGGGGAGCCGCCGCCGCGCGTCATGGGCCAGATGGGGCACACCACGCCGGCGCTCACGCTGGCGATCTACGCCCGCGAGATGGACCGCCGCGACGGCGAGCCCGAGCGCCTCCGCGCGCTCGTGCAGGGCACAGGATTGGCACTGGAGACGTCTACGCCGCTCCCAGTGCCAGATGCGGTCGAGGTAGCTCGGGCGGCCTGAACGACGAGAGCCCTTGCAGGACAAGGGCTCTCGGGTGATGGGCGCGGCGGGTTTCGAACCTGCGACCTCTCGCGTGTGAAGCGAGCGCTCTCCCACTGAGCTACGCGCCCTCGTGGGCGGGCAGTTTAGCGGTAGGGCGGGACCTAGCCGGGCCTGATGTCGGGGGCGGCCTCGACGCGCAACGGGGTGGTGTCGGGGTAGAGCTCCGACAGCAGCCGGGAGAGCACCTCGAAGTCGTGGCGGTTGTCGGGCGCAGCCACGCGCCTGCCGACCACGCGCATGCCGCGATCTGGATGTCCAATACCCAGGCGGCGCGCTGATCGGGCTTGGTGGCCTTCCTGGCCGGCCCGCCGGTCGGGGGAAGTGGGTGCGCGTCGCGCAGGCGGCCGGCGACCAGCGCGCCGTAGCGGCCAAGGTGGTGGACGGCGACGAGGTCGCTGGTGATCAGCCGTGTGAACCATGCCCGTGCTGGCCGAAACGCATCGTCGCGCTGGGCGGCTTTGGCCAAGCCGTGGGAGATCTCCATGACCGTCGGAGCGGTGACGGTGACTGGGTCGCCGGCCGCCGCGCGTTCGAGCAGATGCAGCTCATGTTCGTTGCCGGGCGCCACCCGCGACGCGACCGTCGTATCCCAGATCTCAGTCAGGACGCTTCGCGGCCGCCGAGCATCGCTGAGCGCAGCGCTTCGTCTGGCGGGTAATCGGGGTCGACGTCGCGGCCTTCGCGGGCCACGGCGGCCCGCCGTTGCTGGGCGAGACGTTGGGCTTCCAGGCGACGCTGGCGCGCTGAGGCACCTTCCTCGGCCAACCGCACGATCGCGTCGTTGGGCGTGGTGCCCAACTCGGCCGCGAGCGTGCGCGCCGCCTCGAGGACCTCGTCGGGCACCTTGAGGGTCGTGCGGTGACCTGCGCGCTGCGGTGCTCGACGCCGCTGCTCCATGGAACGCATCATAGAGCATCATCCGACAGTCACGGCAACCCATGCCATCGCGCCCGGCGGCCCCAGCCTTTCGGGTGGTCTGTGACGTCATCGACACAAAATGACGCCCCCGTCAGGAATACTGGCGGGTATGTCCGCGACTCCCGCTCCGTCTGTTCCGACGACCACCGCCCCTGGCGGCAACGTCTACGTCGGCCCGTCGCTGGCCAGCTCGCTGTTCCGGTTCGCCGCGGCCCTCGCCGCCGCGCAGCGCTAAACTCGCTCGCGGACCGTGCTAGGCGGGGAGGTAGCGGTGCCCTGTCGCTCGCAATCCGCTCTAGCGAGGCCGAATCCCCGATCGAGGGGTGATGGTCAACGGGGTCTGCGCGCCGTGGCGGCGCTGATGGCCCGGGTCCCGCGCGACGACGGCTCGTGAACCAGGTCAGGTCCGGAAGGAAGCAGCCTTAAGCGATCACCGGCGGGCGCAGCGGGAGTTCCCGGTGCCGGAGCCGTCCTCCGGTGTGGCGCCCGTGGGCCGCATCACAAGTTCGGGTGCACGGTCCACTTCTTCAGCACGAAGGCCCCGCCGGTTCCGGCGGGGCCTTCGCTGTTTCGTCACACCAACATTGAGCTGCCGTTGAGGGTCTGACCCCTCTGGTCGTTCGGTCAGGCGGCTTCGGCGGCGAGGACCTGCGTGGGTGCGTCGATGCGCGCGGTCTTGCGCGCCGCGGTGCCCGGGATCAACAGCGCCAGCAGCGCGCCCGCGGCCAGGACCGCCGCACCGATCGGCAGCGCCGCGTTCATCCCGTCCACGTACGCCTGCGGCGACCCGTAGCCGCCGTGGGCGGTGAAGACGCTCGCGAGGATCGCGACGCCGAGGACGCCGCCGAGCTCACGGATCGCGTTGGTCGCCCCCGAGGCCAGGCCGGCCTCCTCTTCCTTGACCGACCCCAGGACCGCGTTGGCGGCCGGCGCGAAGACCAGCGCCATCCCGGCGCCCGCGAGGACGAACGGCACCAGCAGCGCGCTGTAGGCCACCGTCGGCGTCGTCACCGACGCCAGCCAGCCGATCGCGATCGCCTGCAGCGCAAGCCCGCTGGCCATCAGCGGCCGCGCGCCGATCCGGTCGCTCAGGATGCCGGCGATCGGCGCGACGAAGATCGGCATGATCGTCCACGGCAGCACCCGCAGCCCGGACTGCAGCGGCGACAGGCCCTGCGTCGTCTGGAAGAACTGCGACAGCAGGAAGATCGAGCCGAAGACGCCGAAGAACATCGCCAGCGACGTGCCGTTGGTCGCGCTGAAGGCCCGCGAGCGGAAGAAGCGCAGCGGCAGCATCGGCGCCGGGGCGCGGTGCTCCCACGCCAGGAAGGCCACCAACAACACGAGGCCGGCGGCGATCGAGGCGACGATCGTCGTCGAGGTCCAGCCCAGCGCCTCGCCGCGCACGATCCCGTAGACGACGCCGAGCAGGCCGGCGCCGGCGAGTCCGATGCCGGGGAGGTCGAGGCGGCCCGCGGGGCCGTAGGACTCGCTCAAGAAGCGACGCGAGAGCGGCACCAGCACGAGGCCGATCGGCACGTTGATCCAGAAGACCCAGTGCCAGGAGATGCCGTCCACGACCGCGCCGCCGACAACCGGGCCCAGCGCGACGCCGAGGCCCGAGATCCCCGACCAGGCGCCGAGGGCGAGGCCGCGCTTCTCGAGCGGCACGGCCGCGCTGAGCAGCGTCAGCGTGAGCGGCAGGACGATCGCCGCGCCGAGGCCCTGGGCGGCGCGGGCGGCGACGAGCGCATCGGTCGACGGCGCCAGCGCGGCCGCCGCGCTCGACAGCGTGAACAGCCCGATGCCGATGCCGAACATGCGCCGCCGCCCGAAGCGGTCGCCGAGCGCGGCACCGGTGAGCAGCAAGACGGCAAACGCCAAGGTGTAGGCGTTGACCGTCCACTCCAGCGACTCCAGCGAGGCGCCGAGGTCGACGCGGATGGTCGGCAGCGCGGTGCTGACGACGAGGTTGTCGAGCGTGACCATGAAGAGCGCCACGCTGACGATCGCGAACGTCCAGCCGGCACGTGGGCGGCGGGACGGCGGTGCGGGGGAGAGGGTCATCTCGGCCTCCTGGACCGTAGGTGCAAGAGTGAGCGCTCACTCACTCGATGGGTAAAAAAAGGGAGGTGGGACATGGTTGATCAGCAGACCCGCAGGGTTGCGGCCCATGGGCCGTGCTCGTCGGTGGCGCCGATGGCGGCCATGACGTTCAGCAGCATCCCGGTGGCGAAGAACTGGTGGATCTCTTCGGGCGTCAGCTCGGTCTCGCGCTCGACGAGCGCGTAGAGCTCGGCGAACCAGGCGCGCGACACGGCAGCGACCTCGGGCATCGACGCGGCGGCCGCGTGCTGGTGGATCTGCGTCATCAGCATCGAGCGGTCCTCGAGCAGCTCGCCGTAGGCCTCGCCCATGGCCTCCTTGGGATCCTCGCCGGCGGCGCGCGCCCGGGCGGCGGCTGCGACGAAGGCCTCCTTGATGCGCTCGTTGGAGCGGTCGATCACCGCGAGGACGAGGTCGCTCTTGGTGGGGAAGAGGCGGAAGAGGTAGGCCTGCGAGATGCCCGCCGCCTTGGCGATCTCGGTGGTCGGCGTGCCGAGGAAGCCGCGCTCGGCGAAGGCGGACATGCCGACCTCGAGCACGGTCTCGCGCCGCACGTCGGCGGTGGAGAGGGTGCGCTTGGTGGGGGAGGCGGTGGGCGTCATGCAGGTGTGAGTATGCACTCACTCACACATCGTGTCAAGGGCCGCGCGGCTACTTCCCGCAGGCGCCGACGATGCGCCAGTAGCGCAGCACGTCGTCGTAGCCGTCGGTGGTGGGCGGGGGCGGCGGCAGCGCGCGGTCCTTGTCGCGCGCGTCCAGGATGAACTCGTCAGCGACGGCCTGCGAGGTCGGGATGATCGACGGGTCGATCCAGCGGCCGGTCTCCTGCGCGCTGCGGATCTTGCGGGGACGGATGCCGGTCCACAAGGCGACCTGGGGGACGGCGCGGCGGTTGGGGACGGTCGGCGGGCAGTCGGCCAGCGGGTAGTCGCCGACGAGCGTGTGCAGCTCGTCGAGGATGTGGGTCTGGGTCACCAGCGCACTGCGGGTGTTGCGCAGGCGGTCGACCTGTGACGGGATGAACGCGACGCAGCCCAGCGCGGTGATGATGCCCAGCACGGCCCAGCGCATCCGCCACGGGTCTGCGCGTGGCAGCAGCGTCCAGCCGCAGATCGCAGCCGCGGCGAAGATCGCCAAGATCGTCGCGGGCAGCAGCAGGTAGCGGGTGAGGATCGAGAGGCCCGCGGTCGCCAGGACGCAGAAGGCCGCGACCGCCAGGACGCCGGCGGCCGCGCCCAGCAGCGGGCCGCGCGTGCGTAGCCGCCACAGCGACAGCACGCCGCCGACCGCGGCGCCGAAAAGCACCGGCTCGCGCAGGATCTCGCCGAGGCGTCGCGGCAGCGTGGTCGGGACGCGTTGGAGACCTGTCACGCGTCCGAGATCCTCGGCCGTCGAGCGGGTACCGGTGAGCGAGTGCAAGGGGTCGCCGGTGACGGCGAGGTCGCTGAGCGCCCAGAGAACGGGTGCGCCGACGAGCAGGGCGATGTGGGTCCGGGTGAGCGCACCACCGCGCCAGAGCCAGATCACGTAGGCGAAGGCGAAGAGCCACGCTTCGGGTCTGAGCAGGCCGGCCAAGGCCATCAACATCAAGACGGGCGTCCCGGCGCGCGGGCGCCGCGTCTCGACGAGCAACGCCCCCAACAACAGGCAGATGTAGGGGATGTCGACGTAGGCGCGCACGCCGTAGCTGAGGACGGGTTCGCGGGTGAGGACGATCAGCGCGGCGACGATGCCCGTCGCGCCGTTGAACCACGCCCGCCCGAGCGCGTAGACCAACCACCCCAAGATGCCCAGCGCGAGGAACGCGAGGATCTCGAAGAGGCCCTCGCCGAAGCCGACGCTGACCAGCGAGCCGAGTGCGCCCACCAGCGTCGCCAGCGGATGCGGCGTCGGGGCGAAGGCCACCGTGTAGTCGGGGGTGCGGCCGTGGACGAGGTCGTGGCCCCACAGCAGCGCGTACTCGGTGTCGTAGTTGAGGAAGCGCGCCGGCGCCGCAGCCAGCGCGACGAGCGCCGCGAGGGCGACCGACACGGCAGCAGGGATGTACAAGGGGCGCGGCCGCATGGGCGGCGCGGAAACTACTGGGACTTCAGGTCGGCCAGGCCGATCAGCAGCTCGCGCGCGCTGTGGTACCCCAGCTCCAGCCCGCGCAGCGAGAACGACTCGTTGGGCGCGTGGAACGGGTCGTCGGGCAGGACGAAGCCGGTGACGATCGTCGGGATGCCCTTGGCGCCGAAGTCGGCGACGATCGGGATCGAGCCTCCGCTCCGCACGAACGCGGGCGCCACGCCGCAGGCGCGCTCCAGCGCGGCGGCCGCCAGCGCAATCGCCGGCGTGTCGACTCCGAAGAGCGCCGGCTGCGCGCTGTGGGAAGAGACGACGTCCAGCTCGGCGCCATCAGGCAGACCGGCACGCAGCAGACGAACCAGCTCGTCGCCCATCGCCTGCGGGTCCTGGCCGGGCGCGAGGCGGATCGACACCGTGCAGCGCGTGACCGCCGGAATCACCGTGCGCGCGTCGCCCGCGACGATCTGGTCGACGTCGACCGCGGTCTCGCTCCCGTTGCGCGCCACGTACTCGGCGCCCGCGCCCGGGTAAGCAGGGCGCGCGCCGGCGGCGGCCAGCGCCTCGTCGCCCGACGGCAGGGCCTTCCAGGACTCGCGCTCGGCGTCGGCGACCGGTGCGATTCCGACGCGCAGCTCGTCGCGGACGCGCCCGGCGTCGTCGGGGAGGACCTGCGCCAGCGCGCGGTGCAGGGCGTGCAGCGAGTTCAGCGCGCTGCCGCCGTACATGCCGGAGTGCAGGTCGCGCTGGGCCGCGCGGACGTCGAAGGTCAGCAGGACGACGCCGCGCAGGCCGACGGTGATCGCGGGCAGGTCGGGCCCGGCCATGCCGCTGTCGTAGACGATCGCCGCGTCGGCGCCGCGCTCGTCGGCAGCCAGCCAGGCGGAGATCGACTCGCCGCCGGCCTCCTCCTCGCCCTCGACCGCGACGCGCACGTGGACGGGCAGCTCGCCCGCCTTGGCCAGCTCGCAGGCGGCGTGCAGGAGCGGCAGGAAGTTGCCCTTGTCGTCGGCGGCACCGCGCGCGAAGACGCGGCCGTCGCGGACCTCGGGCTCAAACGGCGGGCTGGTCCAGAGGTCGAGCGGCTCGGCGCCCTGGACGTCGTAGTGGCCGTAGATCAGGACGGTCGGCGCGTCGTCGCCGGTCGACGCGCGCAGCTCGCCGACGACCAGCGGATTGCCGCCGTCGATGGTGACCAGCTCGGCTTCGCCGCCCGCGTCGCGAACCTTCGCGGCGGCCCATTCGGCGGCGCGCGCCAGGTCCGCCGGGTCGCCGCCGCCCGTGGAGATGCTGGGGATGCGCAGCCAGTCGAAGAGCTCGTCGAGGAGGGGATCGGCCATCCCGCCAGCCTAGGGAGCCGCCGCCTCTCCCGGCTCTACACTCATCAGTCCGTGTCTGCCGGACCATCGCTCTACCGCCGCCATCGCCCGCGGACGTTCGCCGACGTCATCGGCCAGGAGCACGTCGTGCGCACGCTCCGCAACGCCATCGGGCAGGACGCGGTGCATCACGCGTACCTGTTCGTCGGCTCGCGCGGAACGGGCAAGACGTCGATGGCCAAGATGCTCGCCGCGTGCCTGAACTGCGTCGACGGTCCGACGGTCGAGCCGTGCGGCGTCTGCGAGTCGTGCGTGTCGATTGCGAGCGCCACGTCGATGGACGTCATCGAGATGGATGCCGCGTCCAACAACTCGGTCGACGACATCCGCGAGCTGCGCGACTCGGTCCAGTACGCCCCGGTCACCGGCCGCTACAAGGTGTACATCTTGGACGAGGCCCACATGCTTTCCTCGGCCGCGTGGAACGCGTTCCTGAAGACCTTGGAAGAGCCGCCGCCGTCGACGATCTTCGTGCTGGCGACGACCGAGGCGCACAAGATCATGGACACGGTCGTCGACCGCTGCCACCGCTTCGACTTCCGCCGGCCGACCGTCGAGCAGCTCGCGACGGTGGTGCAGCGGGTGGCGGGCAAGGAGTCGATCGAGATCGCGCCTGAGGCGGTCGCGCTGGTCGCCCGCAACGCGACGGGCTCCTACCGCGACGCGCTCGGCACGCTCGAGCAGCTGGTGACCTACTCGGGCGCGGCGATCGCGACCGAGGACGTGCTGGCGGTGCTCGGCGTCGCCGACGACGACCTGCTCTTCGGCGCGCTGGACGCCATCGCCGCCCACGATGCGCGCGCGGCGTGGCAGGTGGCAGCGCGCCTGGCCGACTCCGGCCGCGAGCCCGCGCAGTTCCTGAAGGACTTGGAGACGCACGCGCGCGACGTGCTCGTCACGCAGACGCTCGGCGAGGTCCCGCCGCAGCTGGCGATCACCGCCGAGCGCGATGCGCGGCTGGCCGATCAGGCCGCGCGAATGTCGGGTGCCGATTCGGTTCGGCTGCTCGACCTGCTGGCCGCGGGCATGCGGCTGGCCAAGGATGGGGCGGATGCGCAGACGCAACTGGAAGTCGCGTTGGTGAAGGCGGCCGCGCCGGAGGTCGACCCGTCGACGCGCGCCTTGCTGGCGCGGATGGAGCGGATGGAGGCGGCGCTTCGCGGCGGGGCGCCGGTGGCCGCTGCGCCCGCTGGCGCACAGCCGCCGGCTGCGCCTGCCGCACAGTCGGTGCCTGCGCCTGTGGCTGCTGCGCCTGCAGTCCCGGCGCCTCCGTCTTCGTCGCCGCCCGCCGCGCCGGCGCCCGCGCCGGTGGGCCCGTCGGGCGCGGATCTGTCGGATCCGACAGGCCCACCGCTCGCTGAGGAGCAGCCGTCGGCGCCGGCGCGCTCGGACGCCGTGAGCTCATCGCGCCCAACGGGCCCACCCGAGCCGGCACGGGCGCCCGTCGCGGAGGCCGCTGTGCCTGAGCTCGTCCGCGAGCCCACCGCCGTCGCGGTCGCCGAGCCGCCGGCGCCGATCGGCGAGCTCGACCTCGCGATGGTCCAGGAGCTCTGGCCCGCGGTCTTGCAGAACCTCGCCGAGTCCAATCAGCTCTTGGCCGGCTGCCTAGCGGAAGCGCGCCCGATGGCCGTCTCGGGCCGCGAGATCACCCTGGCGTTCACGCCCGAGTGCGGCTTTCAGAAGAAGAAGGCCGAGGGCGCGGCCGAGCGCCAGTTGCTGACCGCCGCGTTCAAGGAGCTCACCGGCATCGCGCCGCGGCTGCTGCTCGAGACCCGCGACACCGAGGAGCTCGGCGCCGAGCCCGAAGTCCTCGGCGAGGATGACTTCATCGCCCGGTTGCGGGCAGAATTCGATGCTGTCGACCACCAGCCCGACCAGGAAGACCAGGAGCAGGCCTGATGCCGCAGCCCAACATCCAGAACATGCTCAAGCAAGCCCAAGAGGTCATGGCCGCCCAGCAGGAGGCCCAAGAGGCGCTCAAGGAGCAGAAGGTCGAGGCCTCGGCCGGCGGCGGGATGGTCAAGGTCGTCGTGTCCGGTGATCTGCGCCTGGAGTCGCTGACGATCGACCCCGACGCGGTCGATCCCGAAGACGTCGAGATGCTCCAGGACCTCGTCCTGGCCGCGACCAACGAGGCGCTGCGCCAAGCCGTCGAGCTGCAGGAGAAGGCGATGCAGGGCGCGTCGGGCGCCGGCGGCTTTGACCCGATGTCCGCGCTCGAGGGCCTCGGCCTGGGCGACGCGCTCGGCGGCCTCGGTGGCGGTGGCGGTGGCGGAATCGGGCCCGGCCCCGGCGCGCCGGGCATGAACCGCGCGGCGCGCCGCGCCGCGGCGAAGAAGAACCGCTAGGTGTTCGCCCCGCCCGTCCAGCGCCTGGTCACCGAGCTGGGCAAGCTGCCCGGCATCGGCCAGCGCACGGCGCAGCGGCTGGCGTTCCACATCCTCGGCACCGACCCCGAGGACGCCAACGCCCTGGCCGCGGCGATCCGCGAGGTCAAGGAGAAGATCCGCCCGTGCGAGGTCTGCTTCAACCTGGCCGACGAGGCGCGCTGCCGGATCTGCCAGGACGAGCGCCGCGACCCCGCGATCATCTGCGTCGTCGAGGGCCCGGGGGACATCGTCCCGATCGAGCGCACCCACGAGTTCCGCGGGCGCTACCACGTGCTGGGCGGCGCCCTGTCGCCGATCGACGGCGTCGACCCGGAGGACCTCAAGGTCGCCGAGCTCTACCGCCGGGTGAGCGAATCCCACCCGCCCGTCCGCGAGGTCGTCATCGCCACCAACCCGACGACGACCGGCGAGGCGACCGCGCATCACATCGCCGCGGCGCTGCACGAGCGCACGCCCGACGTCGCGGTGACGCGCCTGGCCTCCGGCCTGCCGGTCGGCGGCGACCTGGAGTACGCCGACGAGGTGACGCTCGGCCGCGCGTTCGCCGGCCGTCGTGAGATCGCCTGAGCGGTCGACCTCCTCGTAGGCTCCGCCGATGGCTGAGCCCGACATCGCGTTCACGACCCTCAACACCAACGGCAGCGAGCGCTTCCAGTCGCTGCGCCGGGAGCTCGGCGTCACGAGCTTCGGGATGAACCTCGCGATCCTCGCCCCGCGCCAGCGCGGGCGGATCCACGCCCACGAGCACCAGGAGGAGGTCTACCTCGTGCTCGAGGGCGAGCTGACGCTCGGCGTCGAGGGCGTCGAGCACACGGTCGCCCGCGGCGGGCTCGTGCGCGTGGCGCCGGGCGTCCGCCGCCAGCTCGTCAACCGCGGGACGACGGCGCTCCAGCTGCTCGCCCTCGGCGGCGCCGGCGAGCACGTCGGTCGCGACGGGAAGGCGTGGGAGTCCTGGGACGAGGATGGCGACGGCCGCGCGCCGCAGGACGTCGCGCTGCCGGCGGACCTGCCGGTTTAGGCGGACGCGACCGCGTCGCCGGCGCCGAGGCGCTCGGGCGCGGTCGGCGGCGGGAGCGCGCG
>NZ_DASYJG010000009.1:0-105710 GCF_035996765.1 Baekduia sp. | reverse complement strand
GTCGAGAGGACGTCGTGCATGTACACGTGGCTGGCGGCGGCGTGCCCGGCCTCATGGATCGCGACGGCGCGCGTCTCGTCCTCGATGTAGTCGACGCCGATGGCCGTGCCGGACTCGATCGTCGTCATCGCCTCGACGATGTCCTCCCAGCTGAACGCGATCCGCCCGTCGTGGTGGGCGATCGTCAGCGCCATCGAGCAGACCTGCTCGATCATCGCCGGGGAATAGCCGTTGGTCACGCGCGCCAGCTCGTCGCGGCGGCGCTCGGTGTCGAGGTCCTCGTCGTGAGAGACCTTGGTCAGGTACAGGTCGAAGATGTCGAGCCGGTCTCGCTTGCTCGGCGTGCGGAACCAGACGTGGCGGCCCATCCGGCCCGGGCGGATGAGGGCGGGGTCGAGGCGTTCGATCGGCACGTTGGTCGCCCCGATGAAGTAGATCTGCTCGGGCCGTGGCTTGGGCGACCGCAGCCGTAGGCTTCGTCCGAGGAGCGTGCGCGGGACCAGGTAGCTGGCGTCGAGCAGGTTGTTGATGCGGTTGGTCCAGAACTTCGCCCAGAACTTGGGCTCGTCGACACCGTCCATCTGGATCAGCAGCTGGTTGAGCGCCATGCCGCCGCCGCCCATCCCGCCCATGCCGCCGATCCCGCCGATGAAGTTGTTGATGTGGCCGTAGAAGCTCGCGAGGGCCGGCGGCAGCACCTGGACGGTGCCGGGCGCGCGGCTGGCGAAGAGGTGCTCGCGCCACTCGCGGTTCTCGCAGATGAGATCGCCCGAGGCCGAGATCGCGCCCCACGGCCCGTAGTAGCGCGGCTGGTCGAGGTCGGAGAAGAGCGGCTGCATGCCGACCATCGCGTTGCCCAGTGCCTGGCGGCGCAGGCCGACCGCGTCGATCTCGTCGATGAAGATGATGCACTGGCCGCCCCACTTGCGAGCGAGGCGGCGCGCCTTGCGGATCAGGAACATCACCACGATGACGTCCATGCCGATGAACGTCTGGGCAAAGCCCGAGCCCGGCATCGTCACGATCGGCGAGTTGAACGACGTGGCGATGGCCTTGGACAGCATCGTCTTGCCCGTGCCCGGCTGGCCGATGAACAGCAGCCCGCGCTCGGGCTTGCCGCCGGCCTTGCGGAAGTCCTCGCCGCCCTGCCAGAGCTCGATGACGCGGGTGACGTCCTCCTTGGGCTCCTTCTGGCCGCGCACGTCCTCCAGGCGCACGCCCCAGTCGGCGTCGCCGGGCTCGTAGCCCTTCATCTGCTTGAGGCCGAAGAACAGCATCGGCCCCATCAGGATCAGGAAGTTGAACAAGAAGAACAGCGGCAGCTGGATGCCGAGCGTGATGATCGTCGCCAGCGTCCGCGGCTCGGTCAGCGCGTCCCAGATGCCCGAAAGCAGCTCCGGGATCGACTGGCCGGCGATCAGGGCGATGGTCCCCAGGCCACCGAAGATCAACGCGGCGATCCACAGCGCCAGCTTGTACTTGCCGCGCCAGAACCACACCCTGCGACGGGCCGTGGCGTCGTCCATCAGCGCCTCGCGATCGGCCCCGTAGAGGCTCGGCCGCGGGATGAAGCGGTGCGCGACGATGTCGATGAGGCCGCGGAAGGCGCTGACGGCCACGATCGTCAGCAGCAGCGCCCAGAACCACGACCAGCCGTTGGCGCCGATCAGGACGGCCATGAAGGCCGGGCTGGTCAAGATCGCGACGAAGGTCGCTGCGCGTGAGAGACGCCGCCATTCTCCGGCCAGGGCCTCGCGGTTGCTGGCGTTGGCGTTCGCCGGAGCGAGCTTCGCTCCGGTGCTCCCCTCGTGCTCCATCGGCGAAGGGTAGTGGCGTGTGGCCCGAGCGCCTAGATGCGCGGGATGCCCAACACCATGTGCGGTGCCGCGGCGGTGTCGGCCGGAAGGGCCGCGATGATGACTTCTGGCGTGTCGCGGAACTCGAGCTCGCCCTTGCACTTCGGGCAGGCGCCCAACACCCGGAGACCGTCGGCCATGGCCGGGGTGTTCCAGGTGAATTCGCAGGCGGTGCAGCGTACGGCGAAGTCGTCCCTCATTGCGGAGGGCATCGACCGATCGGGCGTCGGGCTCAATCGGCCGTTCGTCCAAGACGTTGGTCGATTGCTCGAGCTTTCGACCGCCGCGGTCGATCCTGAGCGGTTGCAGCGAGTACGGTTGCGCGCTCGATGTCGCGCGCCGTTCTCCTTGCTCTCATTGGGTTGTTGGGCTTTCTGGTCGCCGGCGCGCATCCCGCTGAGGCGCTGACGACGCACAAATGCCCCAAAGCCACCGATTTCCGGTGTGCGACCCTGTCGGTCCCGCTGGATCGCTCCGCAAAGGTGCCCGGGACGGTGCACCTCTCGGTGGCGGTCGAGCGCCCACGCAAGGGCGCCGACGGCTTCCTGCTGGCGCTCTCGGGCGGCCCGGGCCAGCCTTCGGTCGCCTTCGCCGACTCCTTCCGCGCCTCGCTCGCCCCGGCGCTGGCGCACCGGCGCCTCGTCCTGCTCGACCAGCGCGGCACCGGCGACTCCGGCGCGCTGCGCTGCGGGCCGCTGCAAGCGCTGGGGACGCTCGACGTCGTCAACACCCGGATCGTCGAGTCGTGTGCCAACGCGCTGGGCCCGGCGCGCCAGTTCTACGCCACGACCGACTCGGCGCAGGACATCGAGGCGCTGCGCCAGGCGCTCGGCGCGCCGAAACTCGAGCTGATGGGGGTCAGCTACGGCACCTACGTCGCCGTGCAGTACGCGCGCCAGTTTCCGGCCAGCACCGACGGGCTGATCCTCGACTCGGTCGTCGGGCCCGACGGCATCGACGCCTACTTCCTGGACACCCTCCAGCGACTGCCGCGCGTCCTGGCCGAGCAGTGCGCGGGGGCTCGCTGCGCGGCGGCGACCAAGGATCCGGTCGCCGACCTCGGCACGCTGACGCGCAAGCTGGCCCAGGCGCCCTTGCGCGGGACGATCCCGGATCTGCGCGGCGTGCCGCACGAGACGGCGATCCACGACGAGTCCGAACTGCTGTTGATCATCATGTCGGGGGATCTCAACCCCTTCATGCAGGCGGCGCTGCCGGGCGCGATCGCCGCAGCCGGCGCCGGCGATGCGGCGCCGCTGCTGCGGATGCGCCGGCTGGCGCAGGGGCCGGCGGTGCCGGTGCGCGAGCTCAGCGCGACGCTCAACGTCGCCACGACCTGCGCCGACGTGAAGCTCCCCTACACCTTGCTCACGCCCTATCCCGACCGCTGGACGCTGTGGCGCCATGGCGTCGACGGGGTGCCCGACAGCGCCTTCGCGCCGTTCAGCCGCGCGGCGGTCGTGGACACGTCCCTGGCTCACGACTGCCTGCGCTGGCCGCTGGGCGACATGCCCGCAGCTCCGTCGACCGCGCCGCTGCCCGACGTCCCGGCGCTGCTGCTCAGCGGCCGCCTCGACACGCGCACGCCGCTGGAGAACTCGAAAGAGTTGTTGGGGCAGTTGCCCCACGGGCAGCTGCTGACGGTCGCCGGCACGGGCCACGACGTGCTCGACTCCGACATCACCGGCTGCGCGGCGCGGGCGCTGAAGCGCTTCGCCGACGGCCGGGAGATCGGCACGCCGTGCGCGGGCAAGGACAACGCGGTCGGCGTCCTGGCGCGGCCGGCCAAGTCGATTGCCGCCTACCGCCGCGCGCCCGGCGTCGCCGGCGACCGCGGCCGGCTGCTCTTCGCGGCGCTGGACACGATCGTCGACGCGCAGATCTCGGCGCTGCAGACGCTCTATGCCGGCTACACGCGCCTCCAGGGTGGCGGCCTGCGTGGTGGGCGCTTTTCGGCTTCCTCGGACGGTGCCCACCTGCGGCTGCACCGCTATGAGCTGGTGCCCGGCCTGCGCGTCAGCGGGGTGCTGCGCGCGTCAGAGACCGAGGACGCCGGGACCGTGACCGTCGACGGTCCCGGTCGCCTGGACGGCACGCTGCGCATCAGCGCCAAGGGCACCGTGACCGGCCGCCTCGGCGGGCGCGCCGTGCGCTACGCGCCGAGCACCCACGGCGCGACGGCCGCGCGCGGGAGTGGTCGCGTCCCGGCGGCCGTGCGCATCCCGAGTCGGGCGCTCATCCGCCGGCAGCTCGCGCTACACCGCCGCGATCTCGACCCGTAGCCGCTCGATCATCCCGTCGAGCCGGCGCGAGATGTCACGCGCCGGAACACGCAGCGCGTCGGCGACGTCGCCCAGCGGCGTGTCGTCGATGACCATCGCGAGGATCGGCAGGTCCTCGGGGTCGACCCGCTGGCCTGCGGCCTCCAGCAGCTCCCGCGGGACGGGCGGCAGGACACGGTCGCCACGGGCGACGGCACGCAGCGCGTCGAAGAGCTCCGGGGCGGGTGCGCTCTTGTTGAGCAGGCCGTCAGCGCCCGCCAGGATCGCGGGGACCACCATCGCGCTGTCGGCGTAGGCGGAGTACAACAAGACCGCGGGTGCCGGGACGGCGCGCTTGAGCCGGCGGCAGAGCTTCAGCCCATCGGCACCGGGCAAGTGATAGTCCAACAGGACGACGTCGGGCCGGGTGCGCGTCAGCGTGGGCGCGAGATCCTCCTCCGAGGAGGCGGTGCCGAGCGGGATGATGCCGGGCTCGGCGCGTAGCACCGCGGTCAGGCCGGCGCGCATGGCGGGGTGGTCGTCGACGATGAGCAGGCGGATCATGGGGAACCTCCGGGGTGGGGGAGAGCGAGGGCGACGGCCGTGCCGCGCCCTCCGGGTCCGGGACCGATGTGCAGCTGTGCGCCGATCGTCTCGGCGCGGCCGTGCATCGAGCGCAGGCCGTTGCCGCCGGGGCGCGGCACGTCGGGCATGCCGACGCCGTCGTCGGCGATGGTGAGCGTGACGGCGTCGGGGGCGCCGTTGAGCGTCACCGAGATCGCCGAGCAGCCGGCGTGGCGGACGGCGTTGGTGAGCGCTTCGGCGGCGATGCGGTAGGTGTGGGCGGCGACCAGCGGCGGCAGCGTGGGGAGGCGGCCCGTGACGTCGATGCGCGCCACGCCCGTCTGCGACAGCTCGGCCGCACGCTCGCGCAGGAGCACGTCGACCGGCCGGCCGTCGAGTGGCGTGCGCAGCTCGGCGACGCTGGTCTCCATGTCGGAGGTCGCGGCGCGCAGCTCGCCGACGGCGCCGTCGAGCAACTGCCGGTGCGGGCCGTCGGCGACCGCGCCGTCGAGCGCGGTGAGCATCAGGTGCGCGGCGTGGACACGCTGCTTGGCTGAGTCGTGCAGCTCCCAGGCGATGCGCTGGCGCTCGGCCTGCAGGGCCAGACGCTCGGACTGACCGCGCGCGGCGCGCAGCCGCTCGAGCAGCAGGCTCGAGTAGGCGAGGGTGGTCGTGACGATGACCGGGACGAAGAGGTGCGTGGCCAGGGTCTCCAACCTGATGGTGTTGGTCAGCGTGTCGTCGGGCAGCTTCTCGGTGAGCAGCGCGACGGCGCCGTAGGCGGCCGAGAAGCAAAGGCCCCACGCGACCGCGCGGCGCCACGGCGGCGACGTCGCGGGCAGGACGAGCGTCGTCAGCGCGAAGACATAGAACGGGCTGCGCCAGTCGCCGCCGCCAAGCACGAGCGCAAACGCGGCGCACGCGTCCAGCGCCCACACCGCCGGTGCCCACGGCGCGTCCTGGGTCTGGCGCAGGATCAGCAGGCTGAGCGGCGTCCATGCCAGCGTGATCAGCGCCAGCAGCGGGTCGTGGTGGGTGACGCGATGCGCGAGCAGGAGCGCGATCGCCAACGCCGCGCCGAGCAGGCGGGTCATCGTCAGCAGCTCGAACCAGCGGGGCGGGCCGCGCAGGACGGCCGGCGTCCCGCGGTCGCGTTGTCTGCTGGTCACGGGTTGACCCTCCCATGCGGACCTCAAGGGTTCCTGAACGGCGTGACAGAGAAGTGAGAGAGGCGCTTGGTGGGGTGGAGTGCGGGGTGTGGCTGGCTGGGCGGCGCTCCGTGACGATCGCCACCACGCTCGTGTGGCCTGGGGCGTTGGGTGAAAGTGTTGCGCTGCCTCGTGCGTCCAATTGTGTGGGCACCGAACGGGCGTCGCGCGGATGGCGACATCACGGATCGCCGACTCGTCCCGACGCTCTCGCGCTGCCAACGCTCCGACGCGCGACTGGCCATCGATCCATGTCGTTTAGACCCCGATATGCGGGGTCTAAACGACATGGATCTCGAGTGCGTTAGGAACGCCCGCCCGGGCGCCAGCGGACGACGAGTCAACGTCGAGCGCCGCCGATCCCGCTCACTCCCCTCGATGCCGAACAGACCACGCCCATCACCCAGACCAACGCCTGCGCGGAACGCCCACGCAGATGCGCGACCCGAGCGCTCGCAACACACCAGCGCACGCCCCGCGATCAGCGCCCCACGACGTCAGTCTCGGGCGGTCCGCTACCCGCACGTCCCTGACGCCACGAATCCAACCCGCCACGCGAGCACCAGACAGTTGTTGGTGATGTCGGCGTTCGGACAGCATCTGCCAAACATCGCAACGATTCTGCGCAGTCAGGAAAATCCATCCACCCACCCCGATACGCTCCGCCCTCATCCAAACAACAGCACCCCCGCGCCGCGTCAACGGCCGGGGGCATGACCCAAAGGAGCCATAACTCCCATGAGCACCCCGCAGCGTACCCCTGCCCGCGTCAAGCTGACCGTCGACCGCCACACGGCCGACGTCCTACGCGTGCAGGCCAAGAACATCCTGGTCTTCAACCACGAGTACTTCGAGGACTTCCTCGACTACAGCCCCGAAGCCCAGTACGGACTGGCGATGCGCTTCCAGGACGCCATCGACCTCATCACCACAGTCGCCTTCGACCCCAATGCCACCATCGCCAAGGCCGACACCTTCGAGATCGTCCTGACCGACGACCTCGCCAAGCAGCTCGCCCGTCGCCGCCTCGACCTCGGCGCCACCAACCGCGACCGCCTCGACGCCCTCGAAGACGGCGAGCCGATCGCGGCCGACCTGATGGCCGAGATCACCGCCGACCGTCACGCCGCCGCAGCCGTAGACCGCCTCATCGGCGCCTACAGCGCTGCCGCCGCACGCCGACAGCGCTAACCAGCGGGACGGCCGGGCCGCGGCAACACCAGCGTGACCCGGCCGTCCACCGCCCCAGTGCGGGCGCCTCGACCGTGCTCGCCTGACCTCGGCGCGGGCGCGCCGGTGCCTCAGCCGTGCTCGGCCAACCTGGCGCGCAAGCTGCGCCGGCGCTCCTCGAGCTCTCGTTCGAGCTTGGCGATCTCGGCGCGGCGGTGGGCGAGGAGGTCGAGCTGGCGCTCGATGTGGCCGAGCGCCTGGTCCAGGATCTCGCGGCGGCGGTCGCGGTCCGGGTTGCCGTGGTGCCATTCGTCGCGCAGCGCTCCGCGTGCGTCCTCGACCTCGAGCAGCTCCTTGAGCTCGTCGAGGCTGACGCCGAGCAGTGCCTTGAGGCGCAGCGCCTCGCGCAGCCGCTCGACGTCGGCGTCGGCGTAGAGACGATGGCGCCCGGCCTCACGGTCGCCGCCGCCGGTCAGCAGCCCGATCTCCTCGTAGTAGCGGATCGTGCGCGTGGTGGTGCCGACGAGCTTGGCGACCTCGCCGATGCGCAGCTCGCTGACGGTCTCGGTGCTCATGCGGCTGACCGCATGATGTTGGACTCGTTGGCTGTCCGGTCTTGGGTCATCATGCGGCGACCCTCGCCGCCTCGGCGACCGCGTCGGCCTGCGCCTGGGCCTCACGCGTAGGCCGCAGCAGCGAGACGCCGGCGCCGAGGATCGCGGTGCCCGCCAGCACCCACAGGGCGACGTGCATGTTGTGGATGAACGGCGCCAGCGCCGCATCCGACAATCCAGAGCTGACGCCGGAGAAGATCGACAACAACACCTTGGTCGGCACCGCGGCGGTGACGATCGCCAGCACGAACGCGATCGACAGGACCGAGCCGGTGTTCTGCAACATCATCCGCGTGCCGCCGGCGATGCCGCGCCGGTGCACGGGCACCGAGCCCATCATCGCGGCCGTGTTGGGGGAGTTGAACATGCCCGAGCCCAGCCCGTTGATCAGCAGCCACGTGGCCGCCAGCCAATAAGAGGAGCCGGTGCCGAGCGTCGTCATGCCGATCAGGCCGATCGCGCTGACGACCATCCCGATCGCCGCGAGCGCGCGGGCGCCGTGGCGGTCGGCGTAGGCGCCGGCCAGCGGCGAGGAGATCAGCATGCCCAGCGCGAGCGGCGCGAGCTTGACGCCGGCCAGGATCGGGTCGTCGCCCAGCGCGCCCTGGAAGTACAGAACGAAGACGAAGGTCAGCGCGAAGCGCGACAGGCCGGCCAGGAAGGCGGCACCGGTCGCGGCGGCAAAGCCGCGGTCGGCGAAGAGCGTGAGATCGAGCATCGGCGACGGCACGCGGCGCTCGATGACGATGAAGGCGGGCAGCAGGATGACGGCAAGCGCCAGCGCGACGATCGTATGCGCGTCGTTCCAGCTGACGATCCCGCCACGCGAGATGCCGTAGGTCAACCCCGTCAGGCCGACGACGAAGGTGAGCGTGCCCCACCAGTCGAAGCGATGGTCGGCCTCGGGGCGGACGAGCTCGCGCAGAACGGATGCCGCCCACAGCGAGCCGGCGATCCCGAACGGCACGTTGAACCAGAAGACCCAGTGCCAGGAGATCTCGACGAGCGCGCCGCCGAGCACCGGGCCGAGGACGAGGCCGACGCCCGCGACCATCACGTTGGTGCCCATCGCGACGCCGAGCTGCTCGCGCGGGAAGGCGTCGGTGACCAGCGCGCTGGCGTTGGCGAACAGCAGCGCGCCGCCGATGCCCTGCACGACGCGCCAGAGGATCAGATCGGTGCCGCCGGTCGCGAAGCCCGCGCCCAGCGAGGCGAGGGTGAAGACGACGAAGCCGGCGACGAACGCGCGCTTGCGGCCGAAGATGTCGCTCAACCGCCCGAAGGTCAGCACCAGCACCGTCGAGGCGATCATGAACGCGAGGATCACCCAGACGAGCGTGAGCAGCCCGACGCCAAGGGCCTTCTCGAGGTCGGGCAGCGCGATCACGAGCGTGCCGGAGTTGATGGTCGCCAGCAGCATGCCGAGGCTGGTGCAGCTCAGCGCCCACCACTTGTAGTGCTCGTGGTCGGCATCGACACCGAGGCGGCGACGGGGACGTGGGGAGGAGAGGACTTCAGACATCAGGTAGTTCGATGATACCCAAACTTCTACTTCACGTGAACGTCAATTAGATGCCAGGTTGCCGGGTGCGGTTGTCCGCACCCCAGGCAGCGACCAGGGGGAACCCTGATGCGGCGGCCGGCGACGGCGTCCAGGATCAGCATCAGTTCTCCCCACCCCGTCTCCCCGAGGTCTTCCCTTGCTCGCTTCCGCCCGTCCCGCCGTCGCGCTGGACACCCTCCGCTCGCAGTTCACCGGCAACCTGCACGCCCCCGACGACGCCGGGTACGACGACGCCCGCATGGCGTGGAACCTGATGGCCGACCAGCGCCCGGTCTTCGTCGCCGAGCCGCGCACGGCCGACGACATCGCGGCCGTCGTGCGCTTCGCCCGCCAAGAGGGCCTGCGCGTCGCGCCGCAGGGCACCGGCCACAACGCCCAGGCCCGCGCCGGCGTCGACGAGTCGATCCTGCTCAACACGCGCCTGATGCGCGGCGTCGAGATCGACTTCGAGGGCCGCTCCGCTCGCGTCGAGGCCGGTGCGCTGTGTGCCGACCTGACGGCGCCCGCCTCCGAGCTCGGCCTCGCCGCGCTGGCGGGCTCCTCGCCCGACGTCGGCCTCGTCGGCTACACGCTGGGCGGCGGCATCGGCTGGCTCGCTCGCGCCTTCGGCATGTGCTGTAACTCGGTCCTGTCCTTCGACGTCGTCACCGGCGATGGCGAGCAGCTGCACGTCGACGCCGAGCACCACCCGGAGCTGTTCTGGGCGCTGCGTGGCGGCACGGGCAGCCCGGCGGTCATCACGCACATGGAGCTGACGTTGATCGCCGCGCCCGAGCTCTACGCCGGCGCGATGCTGTGGCCGTGGGAGCGGGCGTCCGAGGTCCTCCACGCCTGGCGTGAGTGGACGCTGGACGCGCCCGAGACGGCCACGACAGCGGCGCGGATCCTGCAGGTCCCGCCGTTCCCGGACATTCCGGAGGTCGTGCGCGGCCGTCAGTTCGTCGTCATCGATGGCGCGGTGATCGGCTCCGATGCCTACGCCAACGAGGTGCTCGCGCCGCTGCGCGCGCTGGGCCCGGAGATCGACATGTTCGCCGCCGCGCCACCCGTCGCGCTCAGCCACCTTCACATGGATCCCGAGCACCCGGTCCCGGGAATCGGCGACCACGCGCTGCTCAGCGACGTGACCGCCGAGACGATCGACACCATGATCGAGCTGGCTGGGCACAAGTCGGGGTCACCACTGCTGGCGGTCGAGCTCCGTCAGCTCGGCGGCGCGCTGGGCCGTATCGCGCCGGGCGCGGGCGCCCGCTCGCGGATCGACGCGCCATACGTCTTCTTCGCCGTCGGCGTGCCGGCGACGCCGGAGCTGGCCGCGGCGATCCCGGGAGCGCTGAAGCAGCTCAAGGGCGCGCTCACGCCGTGGGTGGCGCCAGGCGCCTACCTCAACTTCGCCGAGTCACCCACCGACGTGAGCACCACGTTCGAGGACGAGACCTTCCGCGAGCTGCAGGCCGTCAAGGCCACCTACGACCCGCACAACATCATCCACGCCAACCACGAGGTCCAGCCGGCGGCCTAGCGGTCAGGGCCTCGGCGCACCGCCACGAGGGTGGCGGTGCGCCGCACGCGTTTCGACGCCGTTACCGCGCGAGCCGTTCGAGCGCGGCCTTGTTCTCCTCGAGCGCCTTGCGGCGCCGAGCCTGAAACTCCTTGTCGGCGCGGCGCGCCGCGATGCGATCTTCGATCGCGGAACGGACTTGATCGGCGACGGTGGTCCCGTCGACGCGAGCCACAGCGTCGAGCTCCGCGGCGATGTCGTCGCTGAGTCGCAACGTCATGGACTTCATCTGTGACACCCCTCCTGGCAGGTTGCGGCCAATGCAGAAACGCACCGTACCAGCCACCTCGGTATCACGCAACCTCGATACCGAATTCCGAGGCTTATGCGGAGGATCCAGGTCGAGGATCTCCTGCTGATCGCCGAGGATGTGCTTGGCGTTTCGGCGGAGGTGCTCGCACGAACGACCGATCTCGGCCTTGCCGACTCGGCCCTCCAGGCACCCTTCGCGAGCTTCGGCGGTCGTGACTTCTACGATGGCTTCGCCGTCCGCGCGGCGATCCTTGCTTCGCGCATCGTCCGCAACCACCCGCTGCTCGATGGCAACAAGCGGCTCGCGCTCCTGGCGATGATCGAGTTCCTGCGACGCAACGGTCAGGAATGGCCGTCGGATCTTGATCAGGATGAGGTCGCCGAGACCTTCGAGCGGCTGGCAGCGCGCGAGCTCTCCGAGCAGGACTTCGCTGTGTGGGTCGGAGAGAAGCTTGGCGGTCGCTGACCGGTCAGGCGACCAACCGCGTGTACAACCGATCCAGCACCGCCTGTGGGTCTCCGCACAGGCCGGTGTGGATCGGGGATGGCTGGACGCTCGTCGACGATGCCGCCGTGAGCCAGCCGAAGCGCTCGGATTGCGGCATCGTCGCGATCGTGCCGCCGTCGGGGTCGCCTGCGGCGACGCGGACCATGCCGTCGAGGTGGCGGCGCATGGCGTCGACGTCGAGGTCGGGGGAGAGCGCCCGCAACCGAGCCTCGTCGACCAAGACCCGCGCCGCCAGGAACTGGCGCCGGCGGCAGTAGACGACGACGCCGACGTTCAGCGCCTCGCCACGTTCGACGCTGGGCACGACGCGCCAGATGGCGTACTGGAAGGCGTCGTCAGGCGAGGGCACGGCGTGCCTCCTCGGCCTCGACCGCAAACGCGCGCGGAGCGGTGAGGCGCTTGGCGAAGTAGTCCACGTAGATCTCGCGCGCGAGCGCCGCGTCGTCTCCGAGCCAGTCGTCGGGAACGGCACTGACGATGCGCTCCAAGACCGCGCGGTCGAGCCGCGGTGCCAAACGCTCGTCGGCCTCGGCGATCGAGCCGGCGAACGGCAGCAGGACATGGTCGGCGATCAGCGGGAACGTGGCCGTGGCGGCGCCCTGCGGCCACGTCGCGGCGTGGTGGCGATAGAGCGCGGCGCCGTGGTCGATCAGCCACAGCTGCTCGTGCCAGATCAACATGTTGGGGTTGCGCGGCGTGCGGTCGACGTTGGCGCTCAGCGCGTCCAACCACACGATGTCGGCGGCCAGCTCCGCGGTTACACCGACCGGCGCGGCGGGGGAGAAGGGCAGCGCGCCGGGCAGGAAGTCCAGCGCCGCGTTGCTGCCGCCGCTGGCCTGCACGAGCTCCTGGATCTCGGGGTCCGGCTCGGCCGCCGCCAGCAGCGGATCGACCTCGACGAGCACGATCTCCGGTACGCGCAGCCCGAGCGCGCGGGCGACCTCGCCGACGACCACCTCGGCGATCAGCGCCTTCAGGCCCTGGCCCGCGCCGCGGAACTTGACCACGTACAACCCGTCGTCGTCGGCCTCGACGAGGCCCGGCATCGAGCCGCCCTCGCGCAGCGGCGTGACGTAGCGCGTGGCGCGCACGGAGCGCAGCGGGGTCAGTGCGGTGGTCGGGTCGCCCATCGAAGGCGGGACGGTAACGGTCGGGCGCGGGGAGCGGGGAGCGCGGCTGCGTGTCGAGCAACGGGTCATATGGACCCTTTGCTCGACACGGACGCCCGCTACGGTCCTGCGCACCCGTGTGGTTCGAGGCCGACAACATGGTCCTGACGGTGGCCCAGGCCGCGTGCGTCGCGCTGCCCGCCGCCGGCGTCCCGCGCGCGCTGCAGCGCTTCCGCGGCGGCGCCTGGGCGCTGGTCCTGCCGCTCTGCATCGTCGTCGTGATCGTGGCGATCAACGAGGTTCCGCAGAGCGCCGACGTCCTGACGTGGGTCGCGCTGCTGCTGGTCCCGCCCGGCTGTGCGCTCGCCCTCGGCTGGGCGATGCGCGGCGCGCGCTGGTGGCTGGCGCCGCTGGCGGTGCCGCTGCTCGCGCTCGCCTGGGCCGACCGGGAGACGCGGATCGGTGAGCTTGCGACCATCGTGCTGATCGTCGGCTCGTGCGTCACGCTCGGTCGTCTGCTCGCCGGGGCCGCGCCGCTGATCCTGCTCAAGCTCGGGTTGATCGCGATGGCGATCTCTGACGCGATCCTCGTCTTCGGCAACACGCTCCAAGCGCCCAACGCGGTGCTCGTCGCCGCACAGCCTGGCGCCGGGCTGCCGCAGCTGCAGTCGGCGAGCTTCCACTACGCGAGCCTGGGCTACGGCGACTTCTTTGCCGCTGCGGTGCTCGGCGGGATCCTCGCGGCGCAGAAGCGTCCGCAGCTCGTGCCGATGCTCGCGCTCGTCGTTGTCTCGCTCGCGTGGGACCAGCTCTTCCTCGTCGTTGACGTGCTGCCGGCCACGGTCCCGCCGGCGATCGTGCTGGTCGGCGTCGAGCTTTGGGCACAGCTTCAGAAGCGCAGGGGTCTAGAGCAGTGCGCAGATGCGCGCGGCTGACAGCTCACCCTTGGGGATGAAGCCGTTGGCGCCGCTGCGGCCGACGAGCGGCCCGAACTCACGCGGGTCGCGGCTGGAGGTCAGCACGACCTTCGGCGCCGCGTGGTCGATGCAGATGCGCGAGGCGACGTCGAAGCCGTCGAGGTCGGGCAGGTTGATGTCCAACAGGACGACGTCGGGAGAGAGCGCGGTCGTGGCGGCAAGACCGCTGACGCCGTCCTCGGCTTCACCCACGACGTCGAAGCCCTCATGCTCGAGGAGGAGGCGTGCGGCCGAGCGGAAGCTCGGGTGGTCGTCGACGATGAGGAGCTTCATGGGCACACCTCAAGCGTGCCCATCCGCGGAGCTTTGCAACGTGGGGTTAACACCACACGTCCGCGTGGATGTCCGATCAGCTTTTGGAGAGCTACCGCGCCTGCGCGGCCGATGGCAGCACCAGCGCCAACTGGCTGCGACATTGCGCGAGCGGGCGTAACGGATGGGGGACCGGCGCAGACGCACGGTCGTGCGCGCTTTGATCCGAGAGACGACATGGTGATCCTGATCCTCCTCAGCGCGCTGATCGGCGCCGGCACGGCGCTCAGCCCGTGCGCGCTCCCGGTCCTGCCCGCGCTGCTGTCGGCGGGTGCGGCGGGCGGCCGGCGCCGGCCGCTGGCGATCGTCCTCGGTCTGTCGCTGACGTTCTTGGTGTCGATCATCGGCGGCGGCGTGCTGCTGCGCCACCTCGGCCTCGACGGCACGACGTTGCGCAACCTCGGAATCGTGGTGCTCGTGGTCGCCGGCGTCGCGGCGATCGTCCCGAGCATCGCCGAGCGCCTGGAGCGCCCGTTGGCGGCGCTGAGCCGTCTTGGCCCGCGGCGCGCGGGCGACGGCTTCTGGTCGGGCCTGGTCGTCGGCGGCGCGCTCGGGTTCGTCTATGCGCCGTGCGCCGGGCCGGTGCTGGCGGCCGTGGTGTCGGTCTCGGCGGTGACGGGGCGGACGGTAGCCGTCGCCTTGGCCTACGTCGCCGGCTCGGCGCTGGTGCTCGGCGCGATCGCGCTCGGCGGCCGGCGGGTGCTCGAGCCGCTGCGCCGCGCCGGCGCCCTCCGCGTCCAGCGCGCGCTGGGCGCGGTGATGCTGCTGACCGCGCTCGCGTTCATCGTCGGCCTCGACACCCAGTTCGAGACCGCGCTGGCGCGCCACACGTCCTCGGCCACGCTGACCGGTGGCCTGGAGTCCTCGACGGCAGTCCAGGATCGCCTGCGCGACCTCCGTGGCGCACCGAAGTTCGACTCCGCGAGCAAGAGCGCCAAGGCGCAGGTCGAGACCGGGCCGAAGTCCTCGCTACCCGATCTCGGGACCGCCCCGGACTTCACCGGAACACAGCGCTGGTTCAACTCACAGCCCTTGTCGCTGAAGGCGTTGCGTGGCCGCGTCGTGCTGATCGACTTCTGGACCTACACCTGTATCAACTGTTTACGCACGCTTCCCTACCTCGAGGCGTGGGACAAGCGCTACCGCTCGGCGGGGCTGACGATCGTCGGCGTCCACGCGCCGGAGTTCGGCTTCGAGCACGACGCTGGCAACGTGCAGCGCGCGATCGCGAGCAACCACATCAAGTACCCGGTCGTCCAAGATAATGACCTTGCGACCTGGAACGCCTACGGCAACCAGTACTGGCCGGCCGAGTACCTCATCGACGCCGACGGTCAGGTGCGCGAGACGCACTTCGGCGAGGGCGACTATGGCAAGTCGGAGTCGGCGATCCGCGCACTGTTGGCCGAGCGCGGCGCCAAGATCAGCGCGGCCCGCTCGCACCCGACGGGCATCACGCCGGTCGGCCTGCAGGCCACGCCGGAGACCTACGTCGGTGCGGCCCGCGCACAGGGCTTCGTCGGGACCGCGCCACAGTCCGGAACCAAGACCTACAAGCTGCCGAGCAGCGCCCCGCCGGTCAACGGCTTCGCGCTCGGCGGCACGTGGAAGATCGGCGACGAGCCGGCGACCGCGCAGGCCGGCGCGACGCTCGAGGCGACCGTCCAGGCACGCTTCGTCTACCTCGTGTTGAGCCCGCCGTCGGCCTCACGGCCGGGCGCGGTCGACGTCAGCGTCGACGGTGAGCCGCCCCGCCGCATCACGGTCGCCACGCAGCGGCTGTACACGCTCGCCTCGTTCCCGGCCAGCGGCCGACACGGGCTCAAGCTCACGTTCTCACCAGGCACCTCGGCGTATGCCTTCACCTTCGGGTAATCCAACTCTCAGGCTCCCTTAAGGCGCGTAGGCGATGCTGCCGCGATGAAGGTCAAGCGCTATGTCCTGGTGTCCGCCGCCGTCCTTGCCGCCGGAGCCGGCGGAGGAGCGGCCATCGCGGCATCGGGAGGTGACGATGACCGCCAGAAGGCTGAACAGTCGATCCTCACCGATGCGGCCAAGCGGCTGAACGTCACACCGGACGCGCTGCGTTCAGCGCTCGGCGCGGCCGAGGACAGCCAGCTCGACCAAGCCGTCACGGACGGCAAGCTCACCCAAGCGCAAGCCGACGCGATCAAGGCGCGCAGGGCGAAGGACGGAAGCGTGCTCGGCGGTCCAGGTGTCGGCGGCCCGCACGGGGGTCCTGGCGGTCACGGTCCCGGCGGCCCCGGGCGAGGCTTCGGCGGGCCCGGCCTCATGTTCAAGATGGGCCCCGGCGGCGCCCTGGACGCGGCAGCCACCGCTCTCGGACTCCAGCGTGACGACCTGGTCACCAAGCTCCGCGACGGCAAGTCGATCGCCGACGTCGCCAAGGACCAGGGCAAGAGCCTCGACGACGTCAAGAAGGCCATCACCGACGGCGTCACCAAAGAGCTCGATCAGGCCGTGACCGACAAGAAGCTGACCAGCGACCAGCGCGACAAGATCCTCAAAGAGCTCAGCGACCACCTCGACGATCTCGTCAACCGGACGCCGCCCGCGGGCGGTCCGCGTTTCGACAAGCAGGGCCAGGCGGCCGGCGTGCCGCGCCATCACCGCTAGTGTCCTGGGGGCCGGACCGTGCGATGACGGCGAAACAGGGCCAGGACACTCGGCCTCGCAGTCCACCATCACACTTCGCAGGAGGCTCCCGGACGTTTCCCAGGAACCTCTGAGGAAGTGCGTCGACACTGAAGAGCGTGATGACCACCGCCACGCCAGAGAGCCACCGCGTCCTCGTCGTCGATGACGAGCCCAACATCGCCGACGTCATCTCGATGGCGCTGCGCTTCCAGGGCTTCACCGTCGAGTCCGCCGGAGATGGCCGCACTGCGCTGGAGGCGGTGGCGTCGTTCAAGCCCGACCTCCTCGTCCTCGACGTGATGCTCCCCGACATGGAGGGCTTCGAGATCGCGCGCCGCCTCAACGCCGATCGCGTTCAGGTGCCGATCATCTTCCTGACGGCCCGCGATGCGACCGAGGACAAGGTCCGCGGCCTCACGATGGGCGGCGACGACTACGTCACCAAGCCGTTCAGCCTGGAGGAGCTCGTCGCGCGCATCCGCACGATCCTGCGCCGCGCCGGCCTCTCGCAGCCCGAGACCAGCCGGCTCAGTTTCGAGGACCTCGAGCTCGACGAGGACACGCGCGAGGTCACCCGCAACGGCGAGCTGATCGAGCTGACCGCGACCGAGTACCGGCTGCTGCGCTACCTGATGCTCAACCCGCGCCGCGTCCTGACGCGCGCGCAGATCCTCGACCAGGTCTGGGACTACGACTTCGGCGGCGACGCCCGCGTGCTCGAGACCTACATCTCGTACTTGCGCAAGAAGATCGACCGGCACGGGTCGCCGCTGATCCACACGGCGCGCGGCGTCGGCTACGCGCTGCGGGCGCCGAGGGTGTAGCGGCGGGATCGTGTCGCTTAGGATCCGTCTCGTCGCAGGGCTCCTCGTCCTGGCCGCGGTCGGCCTCGTGTTGCTTGCCGGCGTCACCTACGTCGAGCAGCGCCACTTCCTCTATGACCGCGTCGACCAGCAGGCCAAGGCGGCGACCGGGCGCGTGCCGCTGGGCGCCGAGCCGCCACGTGGGCCGGGCTTCGGCGGCGCCGGCTCGGGATACGGCCCACCTGCCGGCCGTGGCGGTCCCGACGGTGATGACCACGGGGCTGCCGGGCCCGCCGGCGGGACCTGGACCTTCGAGCAGAACGCGGCCGGGACGACCTCGAACGAGGCCTGCCTCTCCACCTGCTACTCGACCACCGCGCCGGCGCTGCCCAAGAAGCTCGCGGCCGGCACCATCACGACGATCAAGGCCTCCAACACGGGTACGCGCTACCGCGTCGCGACCTCGCCTCGCACGAGCGACGGCACCATCCGCGGCGCGGCGGTCCCGCTGGCCGACGCCGACGCGACGCTGCACCGGCTCCTGCGCATCGAGGCGCTGGTCATCGCCGGCATCCTGCTCGCGCTCGGCGCGCTGGCATGGTGGCTGGTGCGGATCGGGCTGCGTCCGCTGGAGCGCATCGGCGTCACCGCGGGCTCGATCGCCGCCGGCGACCTCTCGCGCCGCGTCGACCCGGCGGAGCCGCGCACCGAGGTCGGCCGGCTCGGCCTCGCGCTCAACCGGATGCTCGAGCGGCTTGAGGAGGCGTTTGCCAAGCAGCGCGCCTCCGAGGATCGCCTGCGCACCTTCATCGCCGACGCGTCGCACGAGCTGCGCACGCCGCTGGCCTCGATCCGCGGCTACGCGGAGCTCTTTCGGATCGGCGCGGCACGCGACCCCGCCGACACCGAGAAGGCGATGCGCCGGATCGAGTCAGAAGCCGCGCGGATGGGCGTGCTGGTCGAGGATCTGCTGACGCTCGCCCGCCTGGACGAAGTGCGGGATCTGATCCGTGAGGACGTCGACCTCGCGCGGCTGGCCGGCGACGCCGTCGACGACGCGCGCGCCACCGCGCCCGACCGCGCGATCGACCTGCGCTCCAGCGGCCAGGTCACGATTCCGGGTGATCCGCATCAGCTCCGTCAGGTCTTCGCCAACCTGCTGCGCAACGCGCTCGTCCACACACCGCCCGGAACACCGATCGAGGTCGATGTCCGCGACGACGGCACCAGCAGTGTGCTGGAGGTCCGCGACCACGGGCCGGGTCTGCCGATCGATGAGAACGGTGAGCTCTTCGAGCGCTTTTGGCGCGCCGAATCCGGCCGCGAGCGCGGCAAGGCCGGCTCCGGCTTGGGCCTCGCGATCGTCGCCGGCATCGTTGCGGCCCACCGTGGCGAGGTGCAGGCCGAGAACGCCCTGGGCGGCGGGGCGCGCTTCACCGTCCGACTGCCCACCGGCCCGGCGGCCGCGTCGCGCCCGACGCCCACCGACACCGCCACGCCCGCGGCAACCTGACCCGCCCAACCACCAAGGGCCATCGAGGGACGACTTATGGTCGCTCTAGACCCACAAATCGTCCCTCGACGCCGGTGGCTCAGCGCGAGCCGAGGTGGCGCAGGAACGGCGCCGGATCGAGCCCGCGGCCGGTCGCCGACTCCACGATCGGCTCGGTGTCCAACCGACGGCCGTGGCGGTGGACCTTCTCGCCCAGCCAACCCTGGATCGCCACCACGTCGCCGGCGGCCAGCGCGTCGTCCTGCGCGCCGAGCTCGGATTCCAGCGTCTCCCACAGTTGCGCCGCGATCATGCACCCCAACGCGTAGCTGGGGAAGTAGCCGAACGCGCCCGAGGACCAGTGGACGTCCTGCAGGACGCCGTCGGCGTCGCTGGGCACCGCGACGCCGAGCAGCCGCTGCATCCCGTCGTTCCACGCCGTGGGCAGGTCGGCGACCGAGAGCGTGCCCTCGACCAGCGCGCGCTCCAGCTCGAAGCGCAGGACGATGTGCAAGGGGTAGGTCGTCTCGTCGGCCGAGACGCGGATCAGCGACGGACGCACCGCGGTCAGCGTCGCGTGCACGGCGGTCGCGTCGGCGGCAAAGCCGGCGCTGGTCAGCTCCTGGGCCAGCACGCGCGCGAAGGCCGGATGGCGGCCGACGTGGTTCTCCCACAACTTGCTCTGGGACTCGTGGATCGACATCGAGGTCCCGTCGCCGAGGCTCGTCCGGGCGAGCTCCGGCGCGATCTGGCGGTCATAGAGCGCGTGGCCGAACTCGTGCATCGCGGCGAGCAATGACTCCAGCTGACCGTCCTCGTAGCGGGTCGTGATGCGGCTGTCGCGCTGGCCGATGTTGGTGGAGAAGGGGTGGCTGGAGACGTCGAGGCGCCAGCTGCCGTCGCGGACCCCGAAGCGGCGCAGCACGGCGGCGACGGCACGCTCCTGGGCTGCGATCGGCGGCTCCAGCGGCGGCTGCTGCGGGCGCGCCGACAGCTCGGAGACCAGCGGCGGCAGCGCGCTGCCCAGCGCGCCGAAGACCTCCTGGATGCGCTCCGCGGTCAACCCGTAGTCGTAGTCGGCCAGCAGCGCGTCATAGGGGCCGGCGTAGCCCTCGAAGCAGTCGGCGTAGGCGCGCGCGAGCTCGACGTTGCGCTCCAGCGCCGGGGCGAACTTGGCGTAGTCGTCGGCCGCGCGCGCGGCCTCCCAGATGTCCTGGCCGGCCGCAGAGGCCTGAGCCAGCTCGGCGGCGAGGTCGCCCGGGACGCGCTTCTGGCGGTCGTAGTCGCGGCGCGCGAGCCGGATGAGATCGCGGTCCAGTTCGTCGAGATCGGCGGTCGCGGCGTCGAGCGCATCGAGCCAGCCACCGACCTCGTCGGCGGTCGCGCGCTCATGGTGCAGGCGCGAGAGCGTCGCGACCTGGTCGGCGCGGTCGGGCCCGCCGTCGGGCGGCATCATCGTGCGCTGGTCCCAGAAGGCGAGGTGGCCGAGCAGCGAGAGGTCGGCCAGCTCGGCGAGCCGGGCGCGGAGGGCGTCGAGGGCGGCGGGCATGGCCGACAGCCTATGGCGTGGGCAACAGCTGGGAGAACCCTGAGGACAGAGACTTATGCGCGCTTAGGGCGTTCTTGATGCTGAGGCAAGCGCACCGGCGCACAGTGTTGCCATGACCCCCTCCTCAAAGCTTGCCGCCTTCGGCGCCTGCGCCCTCATCGCGGGTGCCGGTGGCGCGGGCGTCGCCGCGGTCGTCGTCGACGGCCACGGCACCTCCTCCATGGCCACCACGGCCGCCGCCGATCGCGGCACCGTCCGCCCGGTCGCCGCGACCACCGATGACACCGCCAAGAACGTCTACGACGGTGCCAAGGATGCCGTGGCTTACATCAGCGCCCAGACCGCTCAGGGCACCGCCACCGGCTCGGGCTTCGTCGTCTCCAGCGACGGCAAGATCATCACCAACGAGCACGTCGTCGACGGCGCCACCTCGGTGACCGTCAAGCTCGGCACCAGCGGCAAGGAGCAGACCGCCCAGGTCCTCGGCGCCGACGCCTCCAAGGATCTCGCCCTGCTCAAGGTCGACCCGGGCTCGACCAAGCTTCACGCGCTCTCCTTCGGCGACTCCTCCAACATGCAGGTCGGCGACAACGTGTACGCCATCGGCAACCCCTATGGGTTGGACCACACGCTGACCAGCGGCATCGTCTCGGCGCTCAACCGCGACATCCAGGCTCCCAGTGGCGCCACGATCCCCGGTGCGATCCAGACCGACGCCGCGTTGAACCCCGGCAACTCGGGTGGCCCGCTGCTCGATGCTGACGGCAAGGTCGTCGGCGTCAACTCGCAGATCGCCTCGGCCGGCACGTCGTCCTCGGGCGAGTCGGGCAACGTCGGCATCGGCTTCGCGATCCCGTCCAAGCTGGTGCAGGCCTTCGCCGAGAACCCGACGAGCACGCCGGCCCAGAGCGACTCGCAGCAGACCCAGCAGGACCCGCAGCAGAGCCAACAGGATCCGCAGGATCCCCAGCAGGGCCAGGTTGATCCACAACAGGATCAGCAGCTGCAGCAGGAGCTTCAGCAGCAGCTCGAGCAACAGCAGCAGGACGGCAGCCAGCAGGCCGACCCATACGGCGACCAGCAGGCTGACCCCTACGGCAGCCAGGACCAGTCCGTCCCTGAGCTCGCGCTCCCCGGCGGCTATTAGGTCTGGGAGGGCCTACGGCGCGGCGTGCATCGGGATTCCGAGCCGCCGCGCCACCGCCGGCACGAGCGTGCCCTGGCCGAGCACCGAGACCAACACCACCACGAACACGATCCCGTAGATGCGGTCGGCTTCATCGACCGCCTGCAGCACCCCGAAGGCGGCGAGCAGGATCGGCACCGCGCCCTTCAATCCGCTCCAGGCGATGAACGCCTTCTCGTTGCCTCGCAGGTCGGCACGGGCCAGCGTGGCGGCGATGACCGCCGGGCGCACGACCAGCCCGAGCACGACGGCGATCGCCGCGCCCTCCAGCCAGTCACGGGTGCTCAGCATGTCGAGATGGATCGTGAGGCCGAGGGCGACGAAGACCACCACCTCGGCCAGCGTCGCCAGCGTGGCACCGAAGCGCACGATCTCGCGCTGATGGGCGACCTCGACGTCGCTCAGCCGCAGGCCGAAGAGGAACACGGCCAGGAAGCCTGAGCCGTGCGCGACCGACGTGACGCCGTAGAGCGTCGCGGCCGCACTCAGCGCGAAGACGGCGTGCAGTGTGTCGCTCGGCAGACGCACCCGGTGCAGCAGCGGGATCAGCAGGGCGGCGCCCGCCAGGCCCAGGGCCGCGCCGACGACCATCTCGACGCCGAACTCGCGCACGATCACCCACGCGGTCGCGTCGTCGTGGGTGGCCAACTCGATCATCCCGATCATCAACGCGATCCCGGCCGGATCGTTGACGCCCGCCTCACCCTCCAGGATCGTCCCCGAGCGGCCCTCGATCTCTCGCCCGCCGAGCACCGAGAACATCACCGCCGGATCGGTCGGCGCAAGCGCGGCGCCGATCAGCCCGGCGGTCATCCAGCTCATGCCGAGCACGGCATGGGCGAAGAGCGCGACGAGCCCCGCGGTCGCGAACGTCCCCAGCAGCCCGATCGACAGCACCGGCCCCGCGGAGCGCCGCAGCCGCCGCCAACCGATGTCCATCCCACCGTTGAACAGGATCACGATCAGCGCGACGACCGCGATCCGCTCAACGGTCTTGATCGGCACGTCGTAAAGCGACGGCCACAGATCCGACGCGATCGCCGCGGCAACCAGGAAGATCGCCGGCGCCGGAATCGGCACATGGTCCGTGATCCGGGTGGAGAGGATCGCCAGCGAGAAACCGCCGGCGGCGATCAGGACGATGGTGGCGAAGTCGGCGATCTCGGTCATGTGCGGTCGCCCCAGTACCAGTCGTCGAATGCCCAGCGCTGCACGGCGCGCCACCGCTTGCGATCGCGTGCGAACAGCGCAAGCTCCTCGTCGGTGCGCGCCGTGCCCGGTGCGGCGCTGCGGCAGGCGATGCCCGGCTCGCGGTCGTCATAGGCGCCTCGCCCGACCGGTTGGCAGGTTGCGTGCGGGATCGTCACGCCCGCGGCGTCCTTCGGGTAGGTCGTGGGAAGGCCGGCCGAGGCACAACCCGCGTCGGTGAGCACGTCGACGTAACGCGCTTCCGCGAGGTCAACCGCAACGAGGACAAACGCCTCGCCGGGGTCGAGGTCCTCCGGGCCGTAGGGCTGGTCGGCGAGCAGCCGGTCGACGTTGCGCCGCGCCGTCTGACGGTCGCGGTTGAGGTAGAGCACGGGAAACGAGCCCGGCGGGTTCCAGCGACCGCCGCGCTCACGGGCATGTTCAGGATCGAGCGGATCGCTCCACTGCGGGTCGGCGACGCGCAGGTACCGGCCGCTGCGTGCGATGTGGCGCCGCCTCACGCGGTCTGCGCAGGATCGAACGAGGCACGGACGAGCGCCAGCAACTCGTCATGGCGGTCCGCGGCGATCATCTCGAGCATGGTGAGGCCACCGTAGGCGGCTGCGGGACGGCGCGCGATGCCGGGGATGCGCTCGACCTTCAGCTTGCGGGCGAGGAGGTCGGCCAGCGAGGCGACCGTCGTGACCTTCGCCACGCGCGAGGACGGGATGCCGGCGGTGCGCCACTGGGAGATCGCCTGACGTCGGACACCGAAAAGCGACCCGAGCTCGGTCTCGCTGAGGGCCAAGGTCTCGGCTGCCGTGTCGAGCGGCGTCGTGGGCGATGCGATCTCCTGGCGGACGGCGGCGAGGAACGACAGCATCGCCGTGTCGTCGACATCCCAATGGGCGGTGCCTGCATGCGTCGGGATGGTCAGGACGTCGGTATCGGGCAGCGTCGCGCGGACGCGGGCGACGAGGTCTAACGCGAGCCCGTTGGCCGGACCGTAGGCGCCGACCCAGTTCGAGAAGACGGCGCCGGCCGCGCCCTCGTCGAGCGCGGCGAGCGGCGCGCGGGCGGGGCGGCCCTCGACGTCGGCGACCAGCAGGTTGCCGTCGGCGTCCTTCATCACGATGTCGGGCCGCGCCGCGTGCGTCGCGGCGAGCACATCGGCTGTGAGCTCGCGATAGCGGCGAACGTAGTCGCGCACGGCGGGGCGGTTGCCCTGCATCGCGCGCCGTGCGGAGCTCGCAAGCTGCCGCACGTCGGCATCCGGCACGAGGCGCTCGATCGCGGAGAGCACGTCATCGATGTCGTTGGCGTGAAGGGCGGTCTCGGTCGCTCGGGCTTGATCCTGGGCGAGAGTCGGCATGGCCCTCACAATAGCGCAAGCTAAACGCAATCGCAAGCTATGCGCAAGTGCGTAGCTCAGACCCGCGTCATGCCTGATGCCCACGGCGATAACCTGGATCGTTGATGCTGACCGCGACCGACCGCAGCACCGCGCCCGTCCGGCGCGTCCGGATCCTGACCGCCGGGGGCACCATCGCGATGATGGGCGAGGGCGGTGCCACGCCGGAGCTGGATGCCGAGGCGCTCGTCGCCAGCGTCCCGGGCCTGCAGGTCTTCCCGGACCTTGAGGCGATCACGGTTCTCAACAAGCCTTCTGCGCACCTGACGCTCGAGGATCAGCTGCGCATCTGCCGCGCGGCGCGCGACGCCGCCCGCCGCGGCATCGGCGTCGTGGTCACCCACGGCACCGACGTCCTGGAGGAGACCGCGATGCTCTGCGACGTCCTCCACGACGCTGACGCACCGATCGTCTTCACCGGGGCGATCCGCCCGGCCAGCGCCGCCGGCGCCGACGGGCCCGCCAACCTCGTCGACGCCGTCAGCGTCGCGGCCAGCGCTCCGGCCGCCGGGATGGGCGTCCTGGTCGTCTTCGGCGGCGAGATCCACCACGCGCGCTGCGCGCGCAAGACCGACACGACCTCGCTGGTCGCCTTCTCCTCGCCGCAGACCGGTCCGCTGGGGCGCGTCACCGAGGGCCATCCGACGATCTGGTCGCGGATCCCGCGCAACCCGCCGCTCGACCCGCCGTCGCTGGAGAAGCGCGTGCACATCGTGCCGTCCTCTTCGGGCGACGACGGCACGCTCGCGCGCGCCGCGCTGGACACGGCGCCCGACGGCATCGTCCTCGGCACGCTCGGCGCCGGCCACCTGACGCCTGCGCTGCTGGAGATCTGGGCCGAGGCCGCGCGCGAGATCCCGATCGTCGCCTACTGCCGGCCCGAGCGCGGCGTCGTGCTCAACGCGACCTACGGCTACGCGGGGTCCGAGCGCGACCTGCGCGGCACGAAGATCATCCCGGCCGGCTTCCTGTCGCCGCAGGCGATCCGGATGAAGCTGCTGGCGTGCCTGTCGGCGGGGCTCGACGTCGAAGAGACGCGCTGGGCCTTCTCGCAGGATGATGGGTAGTCCAGCGCCAAGTTAGGGTGCGCACCATGCGCGCCCTGCAGATCACCGAGCTGACCGGCCCCGACACCGCTCTGAAGCTGGTCGACGTTCCCGAGCCCGAGCCGTCGCACTTCATGACGCCGGGCAGCGGCGTCCTCGTCGATGTCGAGGTCGCCGGCGTCTCGTTCCCCGAGGTGCTGCAGACGCGCGGCGAGTACCAGGTCAAGCCGCCGCTGCCGTTCATCCCCGGCAGCGAGGTCGGCGGCACCGTGCGCAGCGCACCCGAGGGCGCCGCCGTGCAAGCCGGCGATCGCGTCGCCGCGTTCTGCATGCTCGGTGGCTTCGCCGAGGTCGTCGTCGCCCCCGAGTTCATGACCTTCAAGCTGCCCGACGCGCTCGACTTCGCCCAGGGCGCGGCGTTGGTCCTCAACTACCACACCGCTTACTTCGCGTTGAAGCTCCGTGGTCGCCTCGCCGAAGGCGAGTCCGTGCTCGTGCACGGCGCAGCCGGCGGCGTCGGCACGGCGGCGCTGCAGGTCGCCAAGGGCCTGGGTGCCAAGACGATCGCGGTCGTCTCCAGCGACGACAAGGAAGGCGTCGCGCGCGACGCGGGCGCCGACGAGGTCGTGCGCTGCACCGGCCGCTGGAAGGAGGAGGTCCAGGAGCTGTCGGGCGGCGGCGTCGACCTCGTCCTCGACCCGGTCGGCGGCGATCGCTTCGCCGACTCGCTGCGGTCGCTGCGCGAGGGTGGCCGCGTCGTCGTTGTCGGCTTCACCGGCGGCGCGATCCCCGAGGTGAAGGTCAACCGGTTGTTGTTGAACAACACCGAGGTCATCGGTGCGGGCTGGGGCGCCTACATCATGTCCAAGCCCGACGTGACCCGCGGGATCGGCGCGGCGCTCGACGAGTTGATCGCCGCCGGGTTCGTGAAGCCGATCGTCGGTCAGCGCTTCCCGCTGGACCGGGCCGCCGATGCGCTGAAGCTCATCGACGGCCGCGGAGCGACGGGCAAAGTCGTGCTCGACGTGCGGTAGGACTACACCTCGACGAGGACGGGCGCTTCGACAGGCGCCTGAGCATCGCCTGCGGTCTCGGGCGCCGGCGCCTTGCGGCGCGGGAGCATCAGGGCGGGGATCGCGGCGAGCGCGATGATGCCCGCCGCCCACCAGAACGTGTGGCCGAAGGCGTCGGCGAGCGCCGGGGTGATCTGTGCCCGCTCGGCCACCGGCACCGACTGGGCGGCAGCGAGCCCCGCGCCATCGGCGGCAGGGAAGGCGCTGGTGAGCTGGTGGGTCAGCACGACCGACAGCAGCGCGGTGCCGATCGAGCCGCCGACGCGCTGGATGATGTTCAACGCGGTCGTGGCGCGTGCGAGCTGCTGGCGCTGCAGCGTCTGGTAGGCGGCGCTCATCGCGGGCATCATCGCCGCGCCCATGCCCAACCCCATCAAGAACTGGCAGCTGCCCAAGAACCAGAAGGAGGTGACGGCGCCGACCTGCGTGAAGCCGACCATGGCGGTGAAGAGCAGCGCCAGGCCACCGAGGACGATCTTGCCCGGTCCGGTCTCGTCGGTCAGCTTGCCGGCGATCGGCATCATGATCGCCGCGCCGACGCCCTGCGGCGCGAGCAGCAGGCCGGCGTCGAGCGCCGACTGGCCGCGGACCACCTGGTAGTAGAGCGGGATCATGAACATCGCGCCGAACATCGCGGCGGCGAACGAGAACGTCGTCGCCGAGGCGGCGCTCATGGTCCGGACCTTGAACAGCTTCACATCGATCAGCGGCCAGGCGTGGCGCGCGGCGTGGAAGATGAACGTGCCGATCAGCGTGGCGCCGACGATCATCGGCAGCCACGCCTTCGTGGCGCCGAGGCCGCCCGAGGACGAGGTCTCCGCTAGGCCGTAGACGAACGCCGAGAGGCCGGGCGAGAGCAGAATCAGTCCGACCCAGTCCAAGCGCTGGTGGGCGGCGGGCTCGTCGCGCGGCAGGAGCCTCGCGGCGGCGGCCAGCGCAACGGCGCCGATCGGCAGGTTGACGTAGAAGATCCAGCGCCACGAGACGTCGTCGACCAGCCAGCCGCCGAGGATGGGGCCGATGATCGGGCCCATCAGCATCGGCACGCCGACGATGCCCATCACGCGGCCCATGCGCTGCGGGCCGGCCGCCTGGGACAGGATCGTCATGCCCGCGGGCATGATCATGCCGCCGCCCAGTCCCTGCAGGATGCGGAAGCCGATCAGCGACTCGGCCGACCATGCCATGCCCGACAGCGCCGAGCCGGCGAGGAAGAGGCCAATCGAGATCATGTACAAGCGCTTGGTGCCGAAGCGGTCCGCCGCCCAGCCGGTGAGCGGGATCACCGTGGCCAGCGCGAGCATGTAGCCCGTCGAGACCCACTGGATCGTGGCCAAGGACGTGTTGAAGTCCTTGGACAAGGTGTTGATCGCGACGTTGACGATCGTCGTGTCGAGGATCGACATGAACGTGCCGAGCACGACGACGGCCGAGATGCTGATGAGCGCGCGGTCGAAGACCTTCTCGCGCGGGGTGGCTGCGGGTTCCGGGGAGGTGGAGGTCATGCGGGTTCCTCGGCGCGTGGGGACGCGCAGTCGGGGCTGGCGGGGTCTTGGAGGAGGAGCGGGGTCAGCGCGGTGCTGAGGGCCGCGCGCTGGTCGGGCTCGAGGCGCTCGACGATGCGCGTCAGGCCCTTCAGGCGCGCGGCGGTGATGCGGGCGATGGCGTCGGACCCGACCGCGGTCAGCGACAGGCGCTTGACGCGTCGGTCGCTGTCGTCGTCGCGCCGGGAGACGAGCCCTGCGCGGACGATGACGTCGACCGCGCGGCCGGCGGCCGCGGGGGAGAGGCCGACGAACTGCGCGAGCTCGGACGGCGTGAGCTCGCGTCCGGTGCCGTCGAGGATGTGCAGGATCTTGAGCTGGGTCATCGACAGCTCGAGCTCTTCCACGATCTGGAAGACCTCGGTCTGTGCCGTGCGCATCGCCGTGCTCATGAACCGTGCGATCTCGTCGGCCAGCTGCTCTGCGGAGACGCCGGTCGTGTGCATCGGCGCAAATAGTAACGCACACGCAAAGATCGCGTGGACGTCTGTCTTTGCGCAGACGTCAGCTAGTTCCGTTCCCATAGGCTGCCGCGCATGCCCACCTTGGATCGCGACGGCGATGTCTACGTTTTGAACCTCGGCGACGACGAGAACCGCTTCAACCCCGACTGGGTCGGCGCGGTCTCCGCGTTGCTCGACGAGGTCGCGGCCGCGCCCGAGCCGCGTGCGCTGGTCACCACCGCCACGGGCAAGATCTGGTCCAACGGCCTCGACCTCGAGTGGATGGGCGCGAACCCGGGCGAGGTGCCGGCGTTCGTGCCGCGCGTCCACGCGCTCTTCGGTCAGATGCTCGGGCTCCCGGTGCCGACGGTGGCAGCAATCCAAGGACATTGCTTTGCCGCGGGCGCGATGCTTGCGGTTGCTCATGACTTCCGGGTCATGCGCGCCGACCGCGGCTACTTCTGCCTGCCCGAGGTCGACATCCACATTCCGTTCACGTCGCCGATGGCCGCGCTGATCCAGGCGCGGCTGTCGAAGGCGACAGCGCATGAGGCGATGACGACCGGCCGTCGCTATGGCGGCGCCGACGCGGCGGCTGCCGGGATCGTGGACGCCGCGGTCTCCGAGGATCGCGTCCTGGCCGAGGCCGTCGAGCGCGCGGGCGCGCTGGCGGCCAAGCACGGGCCGACGCTCGGTGCGATCAAGGCGGGGATGTACGGCGAGACGCTGGCCCTGCTGGGCGACCTCACGCCGATCGCGTTTGGCTGACGATGGACTGAGCGCGCTGCGCGCGTCGCTGGCCGAGCGGCTGAACGCGCTGCGGGAGGTGCCGGTCGGCGAGCTGCCGCCGGCGCTGCTGGACGTGGTGGTGCAGCGGTTCGCTGTCTCTTCGCAGGAGTTGGTGCTGGTGCTCCCGCGCGTGTGGGAGCAGTTGCGCCACGAGGAGGGCGGCGCGGGGCGGCCGATCCCGTACTGGGCGCGACCGTGGCCGAGCGGGCTGGCGCTGGCGGCGTCACTGGTCGACGAGCCGGTGAGACGGTCCCACCCACCCCCGCGGGTGCTGGAGCTCGGCTGCGGCTTGGGGGCGCCGAGCGTCGTGGCGGCGCGGTCGGGGGCGGCGGTGCTGGCGACCGACGGCGCGGCCGATGCTGTGGCCTTTGCTGCACATGCGCTGGCGCTCAACGAGGTCGTCGCCGACGTGGCGGTCGTGGATTGGGCGGCGCACGGCGAGGCGCTCGTCGAGCTGGGGCCGTTCGACGTGGTCCTGGCCGCTGATGTCCTCTACACGCGGGCAAACGTCGAGACCGCGCTGCGGCTCTGGCCGCGGCTGCTGGGCGAGAGCGGCGTGCTGCGCCTCGCCGATCCTCAGCGCGCGGGCACGCGCGACTTCCTCGCCGCGGCGCGAGGGACGTTCAGCGTGGTGTCGCAGCGGCAGGACGATGGCGTTGCGCTGCACGTCCTGCGTCCCTTGCGAGGTGGCGGCGCGTGAGGCTCGTCGTCGGAACCCTCGCTCGTCGCGGGTCGAGTTGTCAGGGACAATGCCGGTCAACTCGACCAGCACTGTCATGGGACGATCGCGGCGGTGGGCGTTCATGAGCGGGGTCGTTGGGGTGCTCCTGGCGGCGGGCGTTGGGTCGCGGTTCGGCGGCGACTTGCCCAAGGTGCTGCATCCGTTTCGCGGGCGGCCGTTGCTGACGTGGCCGCTGGCGGCGCTGCGCGAGGGTGGAGTGGACCGCGTTGTTGTCGTTCTTGGTGCGCGAGCCGACGAGGTGGCGGCGGGCGCGGCCTTTGGTGATGCGGAGATCGTGCGCTGCGCGGAGTGGGCCGAGGGCCTGAGCGCGTCGCTGCGCGCGGGAATTGCGGCGGCCGCGGACGGCGGCGCCGAGGCCGTGGTCATCGCCCTCGGCGACCAGCCGCTGCTCGACGCGCGCGCCACCGCCCGCGTCATCGCAGCGCGCGCGCCGACCCAGCTCGACGCGATCCGCGCCACCTACGCCGACGTGCCGGGCCACCCGACGCTGCTGGAGTCCTCGACGTTCGCCGCCATCTCGCGCCTGCGCGGCGAGACCGGCGCCCGCACGCTCCTCGACGATCCCACGACCCGCGTCCGCCTCGTCGCCTGCAACGGCCTCGGCCGTCCCGACGACGCCGACACGCCCGAGGCGCTGGCCCATCTCGAAGCACTGGACTGAGTGATCCAGAGGACTCGCGTCGAGGACGGATCGCAACTGAACGTTGACATCCAACGTCCAAGTGCGATCCGTCCTCCGGGCGCATCCGCATCACCCACCCTGGCCGCTAGCGGACGACGAGCCAACGCCCCGAGGCATCGATCCCGCTCGTTCTCTTCGCTGCCAACAGATCACGCCGCGCGCTGCGGCAGCGGTCGCGCTGGGCTCCACTAGGCCGGCGTGCCGTCCCGCCGCAGGACGCGGCCGATCGGCTCGCCGACGAGCCGGCCGTCGCGGGCGATGGTCGTACCGCGCAGCACCGTGCGGACGACGCGGCCGCGCAGCGTGCGACCGACGAATGGGCTGAGGCGGTGGCGATCGAGAAGATCGTCGCGCGTGACCAGCCACTCCCGTGCGGGGTCGAGCAGCAGCAGGTCCGCGTCGACACCGACGGTCAACGAGCCCTTGGCCGGCGCCAGGCCGAAGCGCGCCGCCGGCGCGCCCGCCGTGAGCGCTGCCAGGCGCGCGACGTCCAGCCCTCGCGCCACCACACCCGAGTCATACAACAACGCCACGAGCGTCTGGGCGCCCGGGATGCCGCCCCAGGCCGCGAAGTGGTCAGCGCCGGTGTCCTTCAGCGCGGCCGGCGACGGCGAGTGGTCGGTCGCCACGAGGTCGATGTCGCCGCCGAGCAGGCGCGCCCACAGCTCCTCGACCACCGCCGCCGGCCGCAGCGGCGGCGCGCACTTGGCGGCGGCGCCCAGCCGCTCGGCATCCTCGGCATCGAGCACCAGATAGTGCGGGCAGGTCTCGCAGCTCACGTCGACACCGCGCGCCCGTGCCTCGGCAATCGCCGTCACCCCGCGGCCGCTGCTGACGTGGACGACGTGCAGCGCGCAGCCGGTCTCGGCGGCAAAGAGCATCGCGCGCTCGATCGCCTCGACCTCGGCGATGACCGGCCGCGACGCGCGGTAGTCGCGGACGCCCATCCGGCCAGCGGCCAGCGCTCGTGCCGCGAGCCGCCCGGTCAGCACGTCGCTCTCGGCGTGGACCGCCACCGGCAGCCCGAGCCGCGCCGCTCGCGCCATGCCTTCCAGCAGCGTGAGGTCATCGGCCGCGACGAACTCGGCGACGCCGCTGGCCGACATGAAGGCCTTGAAGCCGACGACGCCGGCCGCGGCCAGCTCGTCGAGGCGGTCGAGCGGACCGGGCACCAAGCCGCCCCACAGCGCCACGTCGATCCGCGTGACCCCACGCGCCGCGGTGACCTTCGCGGCGAACGCCGCGCCGTCCACCGTCGGCGGGATCGCGTTGAGCGGCATGTCGATTGCGGTCGTCGTCCCGCCGGCCGCCAGCGCCGCGGTCCCGGTGGCAAAGCCCTCCCAGTCGGTGCGCCCCGGGTCGTTGAGGTGCACGTGCGCGTCGACAGCGCCCGGCAAGACGAGCAGCCCGGCGGCGTCGATGATCTCGGCGCCGCCGCCCGCCAGCTCGGGCTCCAATGCGGCGATCCGCCCATCGACCACACCAACATCGAGCGTGGCCGGCGCGCCGTCGCCCGCGACGACCTGCCCACCACGGATGATCAAGTCGAAGCTCATCGCGCGCTCGCCAGCCCCCGCACGAAGGCGTACAATACGTCGAGCGCGACGCTCACGTCCGCCGGTGCGACCGCCTCGGCGGGGTTGTGGCTCAGCCCGCCCGTGCAGCGCACGAACAGCATCGCGATCGGGCAGAGCGCCGACAGCGCGACGCCATCGTGGCCGGCGCCGCTAGCCAGCCGCACGTCCGGCAACGCGAGCCCGCGCGCGGCCTCCGCCAGGCGCTCGGTAAGGGCGTCATCAACCGCGATCGCCGGGTTGTCGAGGCGCACGTCCCAGCTCATGTCCAGCCCGCGTGCCCCCGCGATCGCCGCCGCCCGCGCCCGCAGCTCCTCTACCGCACCATGGCGGACGCGATCGTCGGCATGGCGGACATCGAGGAAGGCGATCGCCCCGCCCGGCACGACGTTCGGCGCCCCCGGCAGGACGCTCAGCCGCCCGACGGTCGCCAGCAGCCCGTCGGTCTCTCGCGCCGCTGCCTCACAGGCCAGCACCAGTTCGGCGACCGCCGGCGCGGCATCGCGCCGCAACGCCATCGGCACCGTCCCGGCATGGCCGGCCAGCCCGGTGAAGCGGACCTCCGCACGCGTCGCGCCGGCGATCCCCGTCACCACACCCACGGGTGCTCCGCGCTCTTCCAGGACCGGTCCCTGCTCCATGTGAAGCTCGACGTAGCCGAGCAGCTCGTCGCCGCGTCGCGAGGCGCTGCCGCTCGCGCCCGGCAGCGCGCCGGGATCGCCGCCGAACGAGCGCAATGCGGTCCGCACGCTCACGCCGTCGTCGTCGACCATGTCGAGGAGCGCCGGCTCGAACGTCCCGGCCACCGCGCGGCTGCCGAGGTACGCCGTGCCGAAGCGCAGCCCCTCTTCATCGGCGAAACCGAGCACGTCGATGGCGAACGGCAGCGCGACGCCCTCTTCGCGCAGCCGCTCCACGAGCGCGATCGCGGCGATCACCCCGAGCGGCCCGTCGAAGGCACCCGCGTCGCGCACCGTGTCCAAATGCGACCCCACCAACAACGTCCCGGCCAGCGCCGAGGTCCCCGGCCGTCGCCCGACGAGGTTGCCGGCCGCGTCCATGCGCACCGTCATGCCGGCCTCGCGCATCCAGGACCCGACGATCGCGTTGGCGCGTGCCATCGCCGGCGTCGCGAAGCGCCGCGTCAACCTGCCCTGCTCCTCGCTGACGCCCGCCAGCTCGCGGCAGCGCTCGACGATCTGCTCGCCGGCCTCCACTAGGAGCCGCGATAGGTCGAGTACGACCACGGCGTGACGAGCAGCGGCACGTGGTGGTGCGCGCCGGCGTCGGCGATCCCGAAGCGCACCGGCACGACGTCCAGGAAGGGTGGATCGGCGGCCGGACCGCTGCCCGCGAAGTACGCCCCCACGGCGAAGCGCAGCTCGTACACGCCGACCTCCAGCGCCCCGGGCGCCACCAGCGGGGCGTCGGTGCGCCCGTCCTCGTTGGTCACCGCCGCCGCGATCCGGACCTCCTCGCGCCACAGCTCGATCGCCACGCCGCGCGCGGGGCGCCCGTGCGCGACGTCGAGGACATGGGTCGTCAGCGCACCGGTCATGGCGGCCATTGAACCACCCGCCGCGCCGCTCACGGTCTGATGCGGTAGTGCAGATGCACGGTGCCGCCGGCGAAGCGGCGCTCGTCGAGAAGCTCGAGCGGGAGACGGAGGCCGTCGGGGAGCGCGGGCTTGCCGCCGCCGATGATGATCGGTGCGTGAAACAGGTGTAGCTCGTCGACCAGTCCCGCTCGGAGCGCCTCGGCGGCGAGGGCGGGACCGCCGATGGTGATGTCGCGCTCCGAGGTCTCCTTGAGCTGCCGGATCGCGTCGGGGTCGAAGGCGCGCTCGATCCGCGTTCGGGCGCTGGTAGGTGTCGCGAGCGTCGTCGAGTACACCACCTTCTCAGCCGCCTGCCAGATCCGCGCGTAGTCGTGGACGACGGCGTCCGCGGCGTCCCCGCTCGTCGGCGCGGTCTCCCAGTAGACCATCGTCTCGTACATTCGGCGTCCGTAGAGACAGGTGCCGATCGGTCGCTCGAGGTCGTTGACGAACGCGTGCAGCTCCGCGTCGGGCGCCGACCAGTCGAACGCGCCGTCGGCGTCCTCGGTGTAGCCGTCGAGCGACGCGATTGCCGCGTAGATGAGCTTGGCCATGGAGGGATTGTGCCTCAACGATCCAGGGCCAACGTGATGAGGCCGTAAGCGGGGAAGGCCGAGGTGTAGGTCTTGCTCAGCGGCTCGGCGTCTTCCGCGCCCGGGACGGGGTCGTAGGTGTGGTTCTCACCGCGGAAGGAGACCTGCGACAGCGCCGGGAAAGCAGCGAGGAGCCGTGTGCCCATCTCGTGCACGAGGTGCTGGATCGACTCGGAGACGAACGCGTCGAAGGTGGACAGCACGAGCGCCAGGATCTCCTCGGACGGGACGCGGTCCTCGCCGATCGCGTCCGCGATGTTGCCGTAGCGCCAGCGGACATCAAGGTGGATGAACAGCGGCCGGTCGCCGCGCTCGGGCAAGGTGGTGTCGTCGTCGCGCGCGAACTTCGTAAACGCCGATCCGGTCGTCTTGAGCAGCCGCAACCCCAGATGGCCCGCCCGATGGTCGACCAGTGCGATCTCGCCGCCGGTCTGCGACAGCTCGAGCTCGACCACGTCGTGGTCGCCGTCGACGCGGCGAAACAGCCGGCCGGTCTCCGCGATCCACGGCTGCTGCACCGCCCACAGCCGCAGCCCCTCCATCTCCGGGTAGGTCGCCAGGAAGCCGCGTCCCAAGTCGTATAACAAGCCGTCCAGCGTGGCGCCGTCGTACTCGTGCGCGCGCCGCAGGATGACGTTCTTCATGGTGTCGGTTGCGACCACCGCCGAGTTGTCGCCCTCGGTGTAGGCGGGTAAGAAGCTCTGGCCGAGGACCTCCATGCTCACGTCGGCGGCCAGCAGCCGCTCGCCGCGGACGAGGTGGACCGGCACGGAGAGCTTGCCGTAGGAGATGCGGGCATCGGTCAAGCGGAGGTCCCTCCCGGAACGTCGTCGGTGGCGAGGTCGACCACGCGCAGCGCCGCGATCTTCGCGATCTCGGCCAGCGCCGTGCGCTCCTCGGTGTCAGGGTCGTGTGCCAGCCGCTCGGCGGCGGTGGCGATGATCGAATCGGCGGTGTGCTCGCGCGCGCAGACGACGAACGGGAAGCCGAAGCGCTCGCGATAGGCGGCGGTCAGCTCGAGGAGCCGAGCGTGCTGCTGGGGCGTGAGCCGATCCAGCCCCGCTGCGGCCTGTTCGCGCGTGGACTCCGCGGTCAGCGTGCCGGCGATCGCGGCCTTGCCGGCCAGCTCGGGATGGGCGCGGATGAGCGCCAGACGCGCGCTGCACGGAGCACCGTCGACAACGGCGACCATGGCCGCGTGCAGCGCGGCGACCGAGGCGTAGGGCCCGCCCTCCCAGGCGGCTTCCGCGATCCACGGCGACGCCTCGAAGACCCCGCCGAAGCGCGCCACGAAGGCGTCTCGGTCCGTCATCCAGAGAGCACCGTAGCCGGTCGCCGACGCACGCCGCAATGGCGCAGACCGCGTGCAGTACATTCCGCCTCATCGTCCATCGACGCCTTGGTCAGGCGAGGATCGCTTCCTGACCGTCCTGCAACCACGCACCATCGACGACGCCCTCGCGGCCCGTGCCGCGCACCCCGACGCGACCGTCGTGGCCGGTGGGACCGGCGTGCTCGTCGACCTCAACGGCGGCGTCGAGGCGGCCACCTTGATCGACCTCTCCCGCGTTGCCGGCCTGCGCGATGCCGTGCGTGACGGCGACACCGTCCGTCTCGGCGCGGGCGTGACCTACACCGACGTGCTCGAGCATCACGCTGCCGACCTGCCCGGGCTTGCCGCCGCGGCCCGGACCGTCGCCTCGCGCCAGGTCCGCAACCGCGCGACGCTGGCCGGCGCGCTGGTCCTCGGCGATCCCTCTGGCGATGCACTTGCCGCCCTCGGCGCCGCCGAGGCTCACGTCGAGATCCACGGCCCTCGCGGCCGGCGCACGGTCGCCGCCGACCGCTTCATCACCGGGCCCGGCGTGTGCGACCTGCGCGCCGACGAGCTCGTCACCGCGCTGCTGGTGCCGGTCGCCGACGGTCCCGTCGCCTACGCCAAGGCGGGTGCGCGCAACGCGATGGCGCGCGCGGTCTGTGCGGTGGCGATCGCGCTGCACCCTGCGCGCCGGACGGTCAGCGCCTGCGTCGTCGGCGCCGGGTCGACCGCGATCCGGCCGGACGTGGCCGAGGCGCTGGTCGCGGCCTCGTGGGACGCGCTCGACGACCCGGCGACCGCTGAGCGCTTCGGCGCGCTGGTCGCCGCGGCGGTCGACCCGATCCCGGATGCGCGCGGCTCGGCGGCCTACCGCCGGCACATCGCGGGCGTGCTGGCCGGCCGCGCGCTGCGTCGCGCGGCGGCGGAGGTGGTGGTCGCACCGTGAGGCTCACCGTCGACGGCACGTCGCATGAGATCGACGACGGTCACGGCGGCCAGAGCCTGTTGCGGGTTCTGCGCGATGTGTTGCAGCTCACGAGCGCTAAGAACGCCTGCGAGCAGGGCGAGTGCGGCTCCTGCACGGTGGCGATCGATGGTGAGATCGCGTGCGCCTGCCTCGTCCTCGCGGCACAGGCCGACGGGGCGCGCGTGGAGACCGCGGCGTCGCTCGCGTCGTCTGACGACGGTGCGCTCCATCCGTTGCAGGAGGCGTTCCTGCACGCCGGCGCGGTGCAGTGCGGCTTTTGCACGCCGGGCCTGATGGTCGCCGCGCGCGACCTGCTGGCACGCGACCCGGACCCGAGCGAGGCCGACATCCGCGAGGGGCTCAACGGCAACCTCTGCCGCTGCACGGGCTACCAGAAGATCATCGAGGCGGTCCGGTTGGCCGCGCAGGGGGAGGGCTCGCGATGACGGTGACCGTGGTCGAAGGCTGTGCGATCGCGACCGTCGACGATGCGGCGACCGAGATCGCCGACGGCCACCTCGTCATCGACGGCGACCGACTTGTCGCGGTCGGTCCGGGGCCGGCGCCGGCGGACGAACGCGAGCGCGCGACGCGCCGCATCGACGCGACCGGCAAGCTCGCCACGCCGGGCCTCATCAACTGCCACCACCACCTCTATCAGTGGGCCACGCGCGGCTACGCGCAGGAGGCCACGTTGTTCGAGTGGTTGGTCGCGCTCTACCCGGTCTGGCAGCACATCGACGGCGCGGTCGTCGCCGCCGCTGCGCGGGCAGGGCTCGCGTCGCTGGCCCGCTCGGGCTGCACGACCACGACCGATCACCACTACATCTTCCCGCGCCAGGCGGGCGATCTACTTGCCGTCGAGATCGACGCGGCGCGCGCGATCGGGCTGCGCTTCCATCCGTGTCGCGGGGCGATGGACCTTGGCGTGAGCGCCGGTGGCCTGCCGCCCGACGACGTCGTCGAGGACCGCGATGCGATCCTCACCGCTTGTGCCGAGGCGATTGACCGCCATCACGATCCGAAGCCGGGGGCGCGCGTGCGGATCGCGCTCGCGCCCACCTCGCCCTTCAGCGTCACCGAGGAGCTGATGCGCGAGACCGCCGAGCTCGCGCGCGCCCGCCGCGTGCGGCTCCACACGCATCTGGCCGAGACCGACGACGAGGAGCGCTTCTGCCTGGAGCGCTTCGGCGTGCGGCCGCTGCAGTACTTGGACAACTTGGGCTGGCTCGGCGATGACGTCTGGCTTGCGCACTGCGTGCATCTCAACGACGATGAGACCGCGCGGATGGGCGCGACCGGCACCGGCGTCGCGCACTGCCCGACCTCCAACGGTCGGCTGGGTGCCGGCATCGCGCCGGTGCCGGGACTGCTGGCCGCGGGCGTGCCCGTTGGCCTGGGGGTGGACGGCGCCGCCTCCAACGAGTGCGGGGAGCTGGTCGACGAGCTGCGCGCCGCGATGGTGCTGGCGCGCGCCAAAGCGGGACCGACGGCGCTGACCGCGCGCCAGGCGCTGACGATGGCCACCCGCCACGGCGCGTGCTGTCTGGGCCGGGAGGACGAGTTGGGGCACTTGAGCGTCGGCGCGCTGGCCGACGTCGCGCTCTGGGATCTCGATGAGGTCGGCTTCGCCGGCATCGATGATCCCGTCGCGGCGCTCGTCTTCGGTCCGACGCGTCCCGTGGACACGCTGCTGGTGGGCGGCGAGGTCGTCGTGCAGGACGGCGAGCTGCGCACGGCTGACCCGCTGACGCTGGCGGCCGACCTGCGGCGTGAGAGTGCGCGGCTGCGGGCGGTGGCGCCACGATGAGCACGGGCCGCTTCGGCGCGCGGCTGCCTCGCAGCGACGGCCCCGCCAAGGTGGCGGGCGAGTTCTTGTACTCCTCGGACCTCCACGTCCCGGGGATGCTCCATGGCGTGACCGTCCGCAGCCCGCACGCATCGGCGCTCGTCCGGGCGATCGACACGCGCGCGGCGTGCGCGCTGCCCGGCGTCCGGGCGGTTCTGACCCACGAGGACGTCCCCGGCGACAAGCTCGTCGGCACGATCATCCCTGACCAGCCAGTGCTGGCGATCGATCGCGTCCGCCACCACGGCGAGCCGGTCGCGATCGTCGCTGCCGAGGATCCAGTGACCGCGCGTCGCGCCGCCGCGCTGGTCGCTGTCGCATACGAGCGGCTGGAGCCGCTGGTCAGCGTGCCGCGGGCGCTGGCCGACGACGCGCCCGCGCTGCATCCTGGCGGCAACTGCCTGCGCAGCGTCCCGATTCTGCGCGGCGATCCGCAGGCCAGCGGCGACGTGGTCATCCGCGGCCGCTACGAGGTCGGCATCCAGGACCAGGCGTTCCTCGGGCCGGAGTCCGGGTTGGCCATCCCCGACGGCGAGGGCGGCGTCAAGCTCCACGTCGCGACCCAATGGCTGCATGTCGACCGCGACCAGATCGCGGCGGGCCTGGGTCTGCCGAGCGAGCGCGTGCACGTGGTCCTGGCCGGCGTCGGTGGTGCGTTCGGCGCCCGCGAGGACCTCTCGATGCAGCTGCACGCCTGCATGCTCGCGCTGCACTGCGGCGCGCCGGTGAAGATGGCTTACCGGCGCGAGGAGTCGTTCGCGGGTGGCCATGTCCATCGCCATCCCGCCTGGATGGAGTACGAGCACCACGCCGATCACGATGGGCGGCTGATCGCTGTGCACGCTCGGATCTGGCTGGACGGGGGCGCCTATGCCTCCACCTCTCCGGCCGTCATCGCCAACGCCACCACCTTGGCCGTCGGCCCCTACGCGGTCGACAACGCCGATCTCCTCGGCATCGTCGCCTACACCAACAACACCCCGAGCGGGGCGATGCGCGGCTTCGGTGCCGTGCAGGTTGCCGTGGCCTACGAGGCCCAGATGGACCGGCTGGCGGCGGCGGTCGGGCGTGACCCACTGGCGGTACGGCGGCTGAACGCGCTGCCGCAGGGCGGGACCTTGCCGACGGGGCAGGCGGTGCGCGGGCCCGTCGCGACCGTGGCGTTGCTCGATGCGCTGGAGGCGCGGGCGCTCCCGGGCCCGGTGGCTGACGTGCGCGACCTCCCGGGAAGCAGCTTCGGCGCGACGCTCGGCGAGGGCGTGCGCCGCGGTGTCGGCTATGCGGCCGGCTTCAAGAACATCGCCTTCTCGGAGGGCGTCGATGATCCCGCCACCGCGCGCGTCCGGTTGCTCGTGCGCGAGGGCCGCGTGCTGGCCGAGGTCTCCACCGCGGCCGCCGAGGTCGGCCAGGGCGTGCTCGGGGTTCAGGAGCAGATCGCGCGCACCGAGTTGGGTGTCGAGGAGGTCACGGTCCTGCCCGCCGACACGGCGATCGCCTCCGCCGGCTCGGCCTCGGCCTCGCGCCTGACGTGGATGATCGGCGGAGCGGTCAAGCTCGCCTGTGCCGCGGTGCAGACCGCGGTGCTGGAGCGCGCGGCGGCGGTGCTCGGCGACCGCGAGACGGCGCTGACGCTGCGCAACGGCGCGATCTGGTCTGGCGGCGATCGCGTCCTGGAGCTGGTCGCGGTGGTTGGTGGCGAGCCGATCGCGTGCACCCGCACCTATCGCCACGGGCTGACCGAGGCGCTCGATCCCGAGACCGGCCAGGGCGACTCGCATGCCGGCTTTGCCTTCGTCGCCCATCGCGCGGTTGTCGACGTCGACGTCGAGCTGGGGCTCGCGCGCGTCGTCGAGCTGACCTGTGCGCAGGACGTCGGCAAGGTGGTCAACCCCATGGCCTTGGAAGGGCAGCTGGAGGGCGGGTCGATCCAAGGACTTGGCCTTGCCCTGAGCGAGGAGTTGCTGCTCGGCGAGGATGGACTCGTGCAGACGCGCTCGTTCGGCAGCTACCGAATCCCGACGATTGTCGACGCCGCACCCGTGCCGTCGATCGTGCTGGAGCTCGGCGATCCGGCCACGCCGTACGGACTGCGCGGGGTGGGGGAGCTGCCGTCGATCTCGTCGACGCCGGCGATCCTCGCTGCCCTGCGGGCGGCCACGGGCCATGCGCTGACGCGGGCGCCGGTGCGGCCGGAGGATCTTGTCGTCCATGAGGAGGAGGCGCGATGACCGAGCGCTCACGCGGTGCGCTGGGCCGCGGCTACACGGTGGTGACACCGGCCAACCACTACCCGAGCCGGCTGCCGGAGTTCGGTGACCAGCCGGTCGTCAAGCTCGTGACACCGCGGCTGGCGCCGTCGCGGATCGGGGAGTACTTGGTGGTGTTGGATGCCGGTGGTGGGACGGCGCGCCGCGTTGGTGCGGGCTACGAGCGGTTCTTCTACGTCTTGGACGGCACGGTCACGCTGAGCACCGCGGCGAGCGAGCGGCGGGTGCTGAACGCGGGTGGCTTCGCCTATTTGCCGTCGGACATGGCCTATGAGTTGCAGGCCGGCGACGGTGGCCAGGCGCGTCTGCTGATCGTCAAGCGCATTTACGAGAGTCACGCGGCCCACGACGCGCCGGCGGCGCTGTCGGGCCACCGCGATGACGAGTCGTTTGCCGAGACGGCCGTGCCCGGCTTCACCCGGCGGGAGCTGCTGCCCGTCGACGACCCGTCCTTCGACTTCGTCATGTCCTTGTTGCGCTTCGACGCCGGCGTCGGCCTCGACAAGATCGAGGTCCACGACGAGGAGCATGGCCTCTGGATGACCGAAGGCGCTGGGACGTACGTGCTCGGCGCCGATGAGCACGAGGTCCGCGCCGAGGACTTCATCTACATGGCGCCGTACTGTCCGCAGGGCTTCACGGCGAGCGCCGACGGTCCGGCCGAGTACCTGTTGTACAAGGACACCTGGCGGGACGGCTTCTGAGGAACACTCGCCCAGAGGGCGAGGTTCCTTTGGCGAGTGTTCGCCCAGGGGGCGAAACTCGCGGCCTCGGTCGCGCACGAGGGTAGGCTCGGATCCATGGACGACGATCAGATCCGCACCCGCATCGAGGCCCTCGAGGACGAGGAGCGCAAGCTGCGCGCCGAAGAGGGCGCGGCCGCCGAGACCGGCCACGACGACCTCATCGCGCGCGACGCCGAGCGGCTGGCCGCGATCAAGGTCGAGCTCGACCAGCTCTGGGACCTTCTGCGCCAGCGCGAGGCCAAACGTCGCGCCGGGGAGGATCCCGACACCGCGCAGCTCCGCTCTGAGGGGACCGTCGAGGACTACCTGGGCTAGGTCCCTCAGCGCGCCAGCCGTTCCAGCGCTTCCGCCAGCACCGCGACGCCGCGGTCGAGATCATCCGGCGAGGTGTACTCGTCAGGATGGTGGCTGACGCCGTCGCGCGACGGGACGAAGATCATCCCGACGGGGATGCGGCGGCCCATGATCATGGCGTCGTGGTAGGCGCCGGAGATCATGCGGCGGAAGCTGAGGTCGAGCGCCTCGCAGGCGGCGACCGAGGCGTCGATGATCGTGGGGTCGCATGCCACGGGTGTGTCGACGACGATCTCGTCGACGGTGACCGTGAGGCGACGTGCGGCGGCGATCGCGTGCGCCGTCGCGACGATCTCGTCGACAATCGCTTCACGCGCGTGCGCGTCGCTGTCGCGCACGTCGACGTCGAGCGTCACCGTGCCCGGCACGACGTTGATCGCGCCCGGCCATGCGCGCACGACGCCAACGGTGCCGACGGTCGAGCCGCTCGGCGAGCCGGTCGCGAGCCGCTCGATGGCGACGATCGCCTCGGCCGCGCCGACCAACGCGTCGTGGCGCAGGGCCATCGGGGTCGCACCCGCGTGCGTCGCGGCGCCTTCGTAGGTCAGCCGGAAGTCGTGAGGCGCGGCGATCGCCTCGACGATGCCGATCGGCTCGCCGTGGGTTTCGAGCACGATCGCCTGCTCGATGTGGAGCTCGATCAGCGCATGCACGCTGACCGGGTCGATGGTCGCGTCGGCGAGCCGGTCGGGATCGAAGCCCGCCAGCCGCAGCGCCGAGGCCATCGACACGCCATCGCGATCGACCAGCCGGTCGAGGTCGGCGCGGGTCAGCTCGCCGGCCGCGGCGCGTGAGCCGACGCAGCCGGTCCCGAAGCGCGGCTCCTCGCCGGCCCAGGCGATGACCTCGATGGTGCGGCGCGGCGCGAACCCGGAGGTGCGCAGCGACTCGACCGCCTCGATGGCGCCGAGCACGCCCAAGACACCATCGTAGGCGCCGGCGTTCAGCGTGGTGTCGACGTGGGAACCGGTGAGCACGCGCGGCGCGTCGCCTTCCGCTCCTGCCCACGTCCCGAAGAGGTTGCCGACGGCGTCGAGCCGCGGCTCGAGCCCCGCTTCACGCATCCACGCCATGACGCGCTCGAGCGCGGCGGCGTAGGTCCGCGTGTAGATCTCGCGCGTGATCCCGCCGGCGGCGGGATCGTCGTTGTAGGTCGCCAGCTCGGCGATCCGGGCGTGCAGGCGGCCGGGCGCGTCGGTCACCTCGCGCAAGCTACCGATGCTTAGGCCGTGCGTTGCCCGGGAACTGATCGGCCATGCTCGCCGCCTCCGAGGTGCGCCTGGACACGAACGCGCTGGACTTCGCGATCCTCGGCGTCTATTTCGTCGTCGTTCTCGGCGTGGGCTTCATCGCACGCCGCTACGTCAAGACGAGCCTGGACTATTTCCTGAGTGGTCGGAGCCTGCCCGCCTGGATCACGGGCCTGGCGTTCGTGTCGGCCAACCTCGGCGCGACCGAGATCCTGGGCATGGGCGCCAACGGCGCGCAGTACGGGGTCGCGACGGTCAACTACTACTGGATCGGCGCCGTGCCGGCGATGGTCTTCCTCGGCCTGGTGATGATGCCGTTCTACTACGGCGCCCGCGTGCGGTCGGTGCCCGAGTACCTGCTGATGCGCTTCGACAAGCGCTCGCACCTGTTCAACTCGTGGACCTTCGCGCTGGCGACCGTGCTGATCGCGGGCGTCAACCTGTTCGCGTTGGCCTTGGTGTTGAAGCTGCTGCTCGGCTGGCCGATCCTGCTCGGCATCGTGATCGCGGCCGGGATTGTGTTGGCCTACATCACGCTCGGCGGCCTCTCCTCGGCGATCTACAACGAGGTCCTGCAGTTCTTCGTGATCATGGCCGCGCTGATCCCGCTGACGATCGTCGGCCTGCACGACGCCGGCGGCTGGGGCGGGCTGAAGGACAAGATCGGCCAGAGCAAGCTCGGTGAGGCCGGGCTGCATGCGCTCCAGGGGACCGATCCCGGGCATGTGACCAACCCCATCGGCGCGACCTGGATCGGCATCGTCTTCGGCCTCGGGTTCATCCTGTCCTTCGGCTATTGGACCACGAACTTCGCCGAGGTCCAGCGGGCGCTGTCGGCGCGCGACCTGAGCGCCGGGCAGCGCACGCCGCTGATCGGCGCCTATCCCAAGCTGCTGATCCCGGCGGTCGTCGTGATCCCGGGGATGATCGCGCTGTGGAAGATCCCGAACCTGGGTGGCGGTGACGCGGACCTGGCCTACAACAACGCGATCCCGCTGTTGATGAACGAGTACTTGCCCAACGGCATGCTCGGCATCGCGCTGACGGGGTTGATGGCGTCGTTCATGGCCGGTGTGGCGGCGAACGTCAGCGCGTTCAACACGGTGGTGACGACCGACATCATCGAGCCCTACATCGCCAAGGATCGCGATGACGCGTTCTACATCAGGGTCGGTCGGTACGTGACGGTCGGCGGAGTCGTGGTGGCGATCGGCACGGCGCTGATCGCCTCGGGCTACCAGAACTTGATGAACTACCTGCAGGCGCTCTTCTCGATCTTCAACGCGCCGCTGTTTGCCACGTTCATCATCGGGATGTTCTGGAAGCGGGTGACCTCGGCGGCGGGCCTGTGGGGGCTGGTGGCCGGGACGATCGCGGCGCTGGTGACCTACGTGGGGTACAAGTGGGCCGGCTGGTTCACGTTCGGCTCCGACCTCGACGAGTCGTTCTGGGGCGCAGGCGCGGCGTTCGTCGTCGACGCCGTCGTGACAGTCGCGGTGACCCTGGTGACCAAGCCCAAACCGGTCGAGGAGCTCCAGGGGCTGGTGTGGGGCATGGCCAACGAGGAGGACGCCGCGACCGCCACGGCCCACGACAAGTGGTGGGAGTCGCCCAAGTTGCTGGGCTTCGGGGCAATCGCCCTGGGCGTCATCCTGACCATCATCTTCTTCTAGGAGCGTGACGCGATGAGCGATCAGCGAGCAGGAGAGACGCCGGAGCAGAGCACCGGCACGCGCGAGGCGCAGGCCGCCAACCTCTTTGACCTGCGGCGGATCATCGGCGGGTTGTTCGTGCTCTACGGCATCGTGCTGACGATCGTCGGCCTGGGCGACTCCGACCAGGAGATCGCGAAGGCCGCGGGTGTCCACATCAACTTGATCGCCGGGCTGGGCATGCTGGCGTTGGGGATCTTCTTCATCGCTTGGGCGCTGCTGCGTCCGCTGGGCAAGCAACTGCAGGAAGAGGAGCGCAAGCGGGCGGAGCGGGGCGGGCCCTAGGCCTGGCGCCGCGCGCGGGCGCGGGCGCCTCACGGCTCCGCCGGCCGTGCAGCCGCGCGTCCGCGTCGCCCTACTCCTCCACCAGGCTCGCCCCCGGCGACGGCGCGACCTCATAGGCGCCCTTGGGCAACCTCATCTCCGGCGGGAAGAGCGCGAGCACGTGTCCGCCGAAGCCGCCACCGACCATCCGCGCCCCAACCGCGCCGGCGTCCAGACAACGACGGACCGTCCGCTCCACGGCCTTGGTCGAGGCGTCGTAGCAGTCACGCAGGCTGGCGTGCGAGGCGTCGAGCAGACGCCCGACCTCCTCGGGGTCTCGCGCGCGCAACGCCGCCACCATCTCGTCCACCCGTGCGTTCTCAGAGAGCACGTGCTCCGCGCGACGCCGCAGGAGGTCCGGGAGCGTTGCGACCTGCTCGGCCGTCGCGTCGCTGAGCCGGTGGACGTCGAGCCGCCATGCGGCCTCGTCACACTCCGAGCGACGCTGGTTGTAGCCGCTGGCGGCCAGCGAGTGCGTCTCGCCGGAGTCCACGGTCGCAAGGCGCCATTCGCCGAGATCGAGCCGGACAGACGTCGTGGCCATGGTGGCGAAGTCGATCCGCAGCGCATTGCCATCGCTCCCCAGCAGCGACGCGGTCTGGTCGAGCAAGCCGGTCTGGGCCCCGACCCAGTCGTTCTCGACCTTCGAGCACAGGCGGGCCAGCGCGAGCCGATCGGGCTCGGTCTCGCCGGCGAGACCGAGCAGCGCCAGCGCGAGCGCGACCTCCAGCGCAGCCGACGACGACAGGCCCGAGCCCTGCGCCAGCGTTCCGGCGATCTCCAAGCGGGCGGGGACGAGCGTGTGCCCGGCCGCGGTCAGCTCGGCGACGACGCCGCGGACGAACGCGCGCCAGCCATCGTCGCCGTCGCGCGGCGGGTGGGCCATGGGGAAGGCGTCCTGAGCACCGTCGTCGATGTCATAGGCGATCGCCTCGATGCGATCGCCGGCGATCGCCGTGGCGGTGACCATGACGCCGTCCTCGATGGAAAACGGCAGGCTGAGGCCGCCGTTGTAGTCGGTGTGCTCGCCGATGAGGTTCACGCGGCCGGGGCCGAAGGCGCTGATGCGGGTCATGGCTCGATAATGCAGCCGTCCGGCACGATCGCTGGCCCTGTGACACTTCCGTCACCGACAATTTGCACGCTCGCGCCGAACGTGACATCGCCGTGCACGGTGAGGCTGTGCGCGGCGCGTAGCGACGGCGCGCCGTCGGGGAAGCGCCGTTCGAGATCCGCGAGCGTCTTGTAGTACTTGGGGTCGAGCGCGACGACCGGCGGCGGGCCGTCAAAGGCGGGAGAGACGTGGCCGTCGTCGTCTAAGGCATAGGCGTCGGAGCGGATGAGCAACAGGTCGTCGGTCGTCTTGACCGGCGCAAAGCGCGTGCGGGGCACGAGCACGGCGCGGGCGCCCTCGATCGCGCCGATCGCGGCGCCCATCGCGGTCTCAAGTTGGAGCACGGAAGGGCTCGAAGCATCGCGCGGGTCGACGGTCTTGCGGTTGACGATCAGCGGGAGCGCGGGGCCTGCGGGGTCCTTCTTGAGGAGCTGTTGCAGAGCCCGGAGATCGACCCAGAGGTTGTTGGTGTTGTAGAAACGCCAGCGGTCGACGTCGGTGAACGACGCGTCGCCGGGCGGCGCCTGGGCCGTCTCACGCAGGATGAGCCGTCCATCGCGGCGAGCGATGTGGCCGCCCTTGCGATCGGCGGCCGTCCCGCGCACGACCTCCATCACGAACGGGACGCCATGGGCATCGGCCCAGGCCGGAACGCGCGCGTCGACCTCGGCGCCCAAGTTGTCGCTGTTGCTCACGAACGCCCAGTCGATCCCGGTGCCGAGCAGCGTCGCGAGCATGCCGGAGGCGTGCAGCGACACATACAGGTCGCCGTGGCCGGGCGGGCACCACTGCAGCTCGGGGTCGGCCGGCCAGTCGACGGGCGCGAGCGTGTCGGCGCGGAGCTTGGGCTCGCGGGACTGCAGGAAGTCCGGCGGGATGCCGGGAACGGCGAGCGCCGCGGGAAGAGCTTCCAAGGTTCGTGCGCGCGTGGAGAAGGAGTCGAGGTGGACGAGGGGCAGCCGAGCGGCGTGGCGCGTTCGCAGCGCGAGGACCTGACGGGCGATCACGTCGAGGAACGTGTGGCCGGGCTTGACCTCGATCAGCGACTTCGGGCCGTGCAGGCCCATGGACGTCCCGAGCCCGCCATTGAGCTTGATGACCGCGAGACGGTCGAGGATGGCGGTCGGGTCGTCGCCCACGTCGAGCTCCTCGAGTGCCGGGACGTCGGCGACCGGCTCGAGCGCATCGCCGGGGAGCAGACCGGCTTCGGGGTCCTGCAACTGCGCGAAGCGGCGCGCGAAGGCAGCGAGGACCGACTCGCCGGCACCGTCAGCGCGCAGGCGCTGCAGAGAGAGGTCCAACGCGTCGGCGGTCACCTCCGGGACGCTACCCGCCGATCGCGTCCGTCTCGCGCGCGTAAGCTCCGGGGCGATGACGCCCAAGCAGATCGCGATCACCTCCACCGGCGCGATCGTGCTCGGCTGCCTGATCGCCTGGCTCGGGACGACGACGTGGCTGGACTCCATCGGCATCACCGTCGGCGGCATCGGCCTCGTCGGCGTGATCTCGGCGGCGTTCTACGCGGTGGGGCAGTCCGAGGACCGCGAGCGGGCGGCGGACGAGGCGGCACGGCGCGACCGCGGTACGGGCCCACCGGTCTGATCACGCCAGGCCAGCCGCGTGCCCACCATCACCGGCCGCTAGAATCCGCCACCCTCGGCTGGGTAGCTCAGCTGGTTAGAGCGCACGACTCATAATCGTGAGGTCCGGGGTTCGAGTCCCCGCCCAGCTATAGGCCGAAAGACCCGCAAATCGCGGGTCTTTCTCTTTCGGGGCAAGACACTTCGACGATCGAAACGCCCTTGTCGCGCCCTTGCGCCGTCGGTTACGCGGCGTCTTTGCCGAGGTAGTCGTTGAGCGCAACCGTCGCGTCGAGCAGAGCGGACTTCAGCGTGGCGAGGCGCTCATCGGCCTCTGCAGCATCTTTCGCGGGCGCTGTGACGTCGCGAAGTCGACGGAGTCCCGGATCAGACGGATGGTGTCCCGCGTGAAGGAGGGCACCGATTGGAGCATCTTGCCTATAGAGGTAGACCTCCTGTGTCTGCTCAGGTTCAGCACCGTCATGGATAACTCCAATTCGGTGGTCGGATTCAAGTCGAGACTTGATGTCGTCTAGCACGCCGATCGTGATACGCCCGCGCTTGTAGGCAGAGCGAAGTTCTCGGAGCGTTGCGAGCGCAACTTTTCCTGGAGCATCATCTACTCGCTCAACCAGTTGGTCAGGAGTGATGTTGTCTTCGGCCATTGTCAATATTCCTTACATTTGGTAATAAATAGCTGCAAGGAAGATAGCAAGAGCAGTTGGAAATGTCAAGTCAAGGAAAAAATGATCTTTGGAATTTTCCTCTCGGCCAATCGATTGCGGGCGAGGCGCCGCCGGGAGGGATTCTCCCGGCGGCGCCTCGTCAACGTCTACTTGTTAGCGCAGTACGAGCACAGGGGAAGACCGCCTGTGCCGTTGACGCGGTTGTACGACTCGATGTTGTTGCCCGTGGTGCATGTGTTGTCGTTGTGATGTACACCGGTATTGGGCAACTTCGAGTGGAACGCGGCCACCGTGGCCATGGAATAGCCGCTCATAATCGTGAGGTCCGGGGTTCGAGTCCCCGCCCAGCTATATAGCTCGTTTGCAGGGCTTTTGGCGCTTTTCGAGGCGTCTCGCGACGCCCGAAATTGCCCCGCTGCAAACGGGGGTGCAAACACGACGCGCCTGCCGGACGCCGCGAAGTGCCGCGCCGTCGGGAGCACATGCCTGCTCCCGACGGTCTGGTCATCGCCGTGCCCGAAGCGCTCGTCGAAGTGCTGGTGGCGCGCGTCGCTGAGCGACTCGCTCGACCGGCGGCTGAGCCCTGGGTCGGCGTCGAAGCGGTCGCCGCGCACCTCGGGTGCCGGCGGCAGCGGATCTACGACCTCGTCTCCCGACGTGGTCACGGTGCCATCCCGTTTCGCAAGGACGGCTCGCGGTTGTTGTTCCGGTTGTCTGAGATCGACGCATGGCTCGCGCCGCCGCGCCGGTGAGGCACCTTCGGCTCGTCTCGACTCCAACCCAGGAGATCGAGATGGCTAAGAGCAAGTCCACGCTGGTCCGTACCGACGCGCCGGGTGTGTATCGGCGAGGCAAGATGTATGCCTACGTCTCTCGCGTCGAAGGGCGGCAGAAATGGGGTAGCGCGCCGACGCTCGCCGCTGCCCGGAAGGCGAAGCGCCAGGCGGAGGCCGACGCCGACCGCGGGCTGATCGTGGACGTCGAGAACATCAAGTTCGGCGACTACGCTCGGCACTGGATCCTGACCTACCAGGGGCGTACGTCGAGCGGCTTCCGCGAGTCGACCCGCCGCTGGTACCGCCAGGTGCTGGAGCAGCGGATCATCCCGTACTTCGACTCGCATCGGATCTGCCTCGGCGACATCCGCCCGCGCGACGTCAAGGCGTTCATCGTCTGGCTGTTGGAGCAGGAGGACCCGCGCCGGCCCGGCCGCAAACTCGCGAAGGAGTCGATCCGCCACCACGTCGCGGTGCTCCGTGCCCTGCTCGCCGACGCGACCGAGGAGGACGTCATCCGCTCGAACCCGGCGAGCGGCGTCCGCGTCTCGGTGCCAGAGGGCGAGGGCACGGGTCGGCCGCTCGTGGAGGGCAAGAAGGCGATGACGGTCGTGCAGCTTCGGGCGCTGTTGGAGGAGGTCCCGTCGGAATGGCGGCTGTTCTTCGAGTTCATGGCCCACACCGGGCTGCGCATCGGCGAGATGATCGAAGTGCGCTGGGGCCGGGACCTCGTCGTCGGCGACGAGCCCGTGTTGCGGGTGCGCTGGCAGTTCGCCGACGGCCAGGTGCGCGAGCCCAAGACGCGCTACGGCAAGCGAGATATCCGATGTCGCCGCGCTTGGTGGCGCGGCTCGTTGCTGCCGCGGGCGGCGAGCCGGTCGACGGCGAGCTGGTGTTCACCAGCAGCGTCGGGACCCGCGTAGACCGGCGCAACATCTACAACAACGTCTTCGGGCCGGCGGCGAAGCGAGCTGGCCTGCCGTGGGTGACCCTCCACACCTTCCGCCACACCTGCGCTTCGCTGTTGTTCGCACCGGCCGAGCGCGGGGGAGGAGGCAAGAACGTCAAGCAGGTCCAAGCGTGGCTCGGCCACCACTCGGCGGCGTTCACGCTCCATCAGTACGTGCATCTGGTCGACGCCGGCATGGGGGAGGCGGACTTCTTCGATGACTTGCTCGCAAGCTAGACGTACATGTTGCTCGCTAGCTCGCCTGCGAGCCAGTGGAACTTGACAACGCCGCCGCCTCATCCGATATCATTCGCGCGCAATTTCCTTAACAACAAGACCCCCGCGACCGCGCTAACGGCCCGGGGGCATGACCCAAGGAGAACCGATCTCCCATGAGTGCCCACCAGGGTAGCTACGCCTGCCGTATTACCGTCGACCGCCAGACGGCCGACGTCCTGCGCGAGGAGTCCAAGCTGGTCTTGGTCTTCAACCACGAGACGTTCGAGGACTTCTCGGACTTCACCCCGGTCGGCCAGGAAGCGCTGGCCGACATCTTCAGCGACGCCATCGCGGTCATCAAGGCCGTCGGTTGGGAGCCAGCGCCAGACGACGCCGAGCAGTTCGAGATCCCGTTGACCGCCGGCCACATCGAGCAGCTCCACAAGCGCCGTGACGACCTCGACGCGACCATCCTCGACCTCCTCGACGACCTCGAAGGGGCCGAGACCGACGAGCAGGCCGCCGCGATCGACGCCGAGATCACCACCACCCACCGCGCCACAGAAACGCTAGACCGGTTGTTCACCGACTACACCCACGCGACCACGCCATAGACACGACTCGGCTCAGCGGGCGGCACCCTTCGCCGCCCGCACCGCCCCCGCTCTCGCCGGCCAAGACCAGTCACGGCACGCATCGCACCATCACCCCGACCAACTTCTTTCCAGACCCTTCGCCCACCGCATCGAAGCCACCCACCACCCTTGGGCAGCCGCTCGCCCCGCAGCCAAGGAACCCGGCCCGTAGTGGGCTCGACCACCCGCACACGCCATTCAGACGAAGTCAATGGTGGGTGCGGGTGGTCGAGCACGCGGAGGGCCCGGAAACCCATTGGCTGCGGGGCGAGCGGCACTCCAACCCGTTCCACGGCAGAACGGGTTGCTGAACGGGTAGACAGACCCGTGCTGAACGGGTAGAGCACCGGTCCAATCTCCACGGTGAACGCCAGTTCGGCCGGCGGCGCCAGCCACGCGAGGTTCCACAGACCGTAACTCGTCGTTCGTCTCCCAACGTCGCGTGCGGAAGATAGATGGCGCCGGCACCGCCCCTCCCCTCGCTGCCCCGGACCACCTTGCGTCAGGCAACCCGGCAGCGAGCTGAGCGCAATCCTCGTCGGCGGTGCGACGCGATCGCGCTATCTATCTACGGCCGTGGCTACCCCGCGAACTTCGGCCCGTCGTCACGCCACACGACGTCAGTCCCGACCGTGTCGCGATACGACGGTGTCGTCTCGGAGGTTCTCCAATCACGCGATAGCAGTAGTCGGTATACGCCGGAGAAAGTGCCCGCTCGCTTCTCCACGTCGCCCGCGCGAGAGGCACGACCGCGGTGGTCGCCGGCCGCGCGCACTCCAGCGGCCCGCCTTTCGGCCTCATGGCGACGCCCGGAGGCTCCGCGTCGTCCGCCGTAATGGCCCGAACGCTTGCGGGCCGCCACCGGCCAGCACGTCCACCCTGCGCTTACCTGAGGCCCTCGTGCACCACGGGTTCCAGACCCACGCCGACCGCTTCCGTTCCCTCATTGCCCGCGCCACGACCCCGCATGCTCGTTGCCAAGCGGCGCAGTCCCTGCGACGCTGGCGGCCCGAAGCGCCTCGGACCGCCAGCGCCGCCGGCGGCGGCGATGGCGCTCACCCCGCCAGCGCCGCGGTCGGCGCAGCGTCGAACGGCGGATCGTCTCGGTGCTGGTCGAGCACGTCGCGGAGTCGCCGATCGGCGCCGCCCTTCGTCGCGGCGGTCCACAGGCGCTTCCACTGGTCGGCGCAGGCGCCGACCGGCTCGGTTCGGCGCAGGTAGATCACCGCCGACTCCATCGTGTGATCGTCGCCGTAGTGGCCGATGAAGCAGGCGGGCTGGTGGTCGACATCGACGAGCAGGGTGCTGGTCCTGGGGTAGAAGTTCCGGAGCGCCCGGCCCCGATCCGCCGACACGAGCCGCAGCTCGGCCCCAGCGTCGTCGTGGCGGCGGATGTACTCGCGCAGCAGCACGCGCTCATCCCGGTCGGCGAGCTGTTCAGGGGTGACGATGCGCAGGCGCAGGACCTTGAGGTCGTCGGTGTCGATGCGCCGCAGCTGAGTATCGAGGCACCGGGCCACCTCGGGCTTCGTGAACCAGTCGCTGAGCGGCAGATGATCGACCGCGCGCACGTCGTGCGTTGCCTCCTGGCTGAGTGTCTTGATCCACTCGTTCGCCTCGTCCTCGTCTTCGGTAGAGATGACGCCGTTGAGGATCGATTCCTGCTCGGCGACGCTGCGTTGGTGGTGACGAGCTAGGAAACGCACCGCGACCGGGCTCAGCGATCGGTCGGAGATCAGCGCGAAGATCGAGTTGCCCACCAGCCGCTCGATGCGGCCGAGCTTGGCGTAGATGATGCGGCCGAACCCGACGATAAAGCCGATCACCAGGCAGAGGACGCCGATGCGGGGGGCGAGGTCCCCGTCGACGAGCTGCAACGCGAACCCGGTGAGCGCTCCGACGATCGCGAGCCCGAACCAGAACACGTCGGGCGGCACCCGGCCGATGTGCGCGAGCACGCGCCGAAGGAGCCGGTTGCGGCGCCCTGTTGCCTCGTGGTCGTCGTTGGGTGAACGGGACATGTACTGGTCCTTGATCAGTGTCTGAGACGGTCGAGGAGCTTCCAACGGTCGCGGGGTCCACTCGATACGTGCCGGATTGGGAGGCGAGCGATGTCGCCGGTCGCCAGCGCCGACTCCTCGTGGTTGCCGCACCAGCGGCAGCCGGGCTCGCGGCGCGGCGTGATCTCCATCGTCTCGCCGCTGGCGGGGAACGTGAGGCGGTGGTCGAGGATGTCGGGCTCGGCAAGCCCGATCGCCGCGAACAGGAAGGTGTTCATCGCGCCGGCGACGGCTTGCGCGTTGAGCGTGATCACCGACGGGTCAACGACCTCCGGGGTCCCGAGGTAGTTCTGTGCCTCTCGCTCGTCTTCGGACAGGGCCTCCTGTTGGAGGACGAACGGGTCGACCAGTTGCTGGCAGACCAGACAGCCGCTGTGCGGCCACACAGGACGCACCGCCGTATAGGCCGTGGTGACCTGGCCGTTGGCCGTCTCGACCTTCGCGCCGATCTGGACGCCCGGGATCAGGAACACGTGGCCAAGGGCGTTGAAGACCAAGCGGCTCGTGTGGCTGTCGCCGGCCAGGAAGAGGAAGTCGCAGTGCTTCAACGCCTCGACGGCCTCGTTGCTCGAGACGTCGGCGTCGAGCGAGTTGAACGTGATGCGCGGATTGATCGAGCGCGCGTGACGGCGAGCGACCTTGACCTTCTTACGCCGGAACCGCGCGTCGCGGCGTCGCGCGCCGACGATCCGCGACAGGTTGTGCACCTTGACCACGTCGAAGTCGACGGCCGTGATCCCGCCGACCCCGAGGTGCGCGAGCTCTTCGATGATCATCGACCCGCCGCCGCCCGCGCCGATGACCCCAACGTGCATCGCGCCGAGGCGCCGCTGCCCGTCGGCGCCGAACAGGCGCACCTGCCGGTCGAACCGGCCTTCGGCCTGGCCGGCGCCGACCTCCGAAGCCGTCGCCGTCAACCGCCGTAGCCGATGGTCGAGGACTACCACGTGATCGACGTCGGCCGGCGGTGAGCCGGAGGTCCAGACCTCGCCGGCGGCCGACTCCTGCCCGAACACCATCCCGATCACGGGCGCGCCCGTGAGGTCGACCAAGTGCGGGAACAGTCGCTGGTGGGCGTTCAGGTCGTCGCCCGACAGCCCGACGGTGTCCCGTGCGAGCGGGTGGCTGTGCGCCGAGATGAACATGAGCCCGGCCTCGGCCGCGCGGTTGGCCCACTCCGCGATGCGCAGCGGCGCGATCTGCCGGTAGCCGTGGACGCCCGGGCCGAAGTCCTCCGGACTGAGGAGCTCGACCTCGCGCACGAGGAGTTGGGTCACGCCCTGCAGCTCGACCGGGGCGGCGAGCAGCAGCGCGCCGTGCTCGTCCTGGTCGTCCTGGAAGAGGTGCCCATGCAAGGCGTCCTCGTGATGGGCCCCCATACGGACCGCGTACCGGCGGCTCACAGGACAGTCCTCAGCCACTCGCAGACCTCATGAACTGCGCCGGCGGCGGTGTCGATGCCGGGGTTCCACCGGTTGAAGCGCAGCGACGCCTGGATGTAGGTGCCGCCGTCGAACCCGACGCCGCGCCGGACGTTGTCGGGCCAGTTGCCCTCGAGGCGCTCTAGGTCGCTGAGCAGGTAGTACGGGTAGATCGCCGCGTCGGGGTAGTTGTAGGGCAAGTGGAACCGCAGCTCGGCGAGCGAGACCCGCCACTGCGGCCCGAAGTCCAGATCGGAGACACGCACGAACGCGCCTCCGTCACCGTCGGGCTTGGACGCGACGGCCTCGGCGCCAAACTCCGCCTTCAGCTCGTCGATCGCGCGTGCGACGGCGACGCTAGTGGTCGCCGGCCCGCTCACGAGACGTCCTGACCGCTCACTGCGGTGAACTTGTCCTCGGCGTGGACCTTGATCTGCTCGTTGGGGTCGACGAGCTCGAGCTTCTTGCCCTTGTGCAGGTAGAGCTTGAAGTCGAAGGGCACGCCGGCCGCGGCGAGGATCTCGCTGCCGGTCGCGTGGTCGTCGGGGAGGGTCACCGGCCGGTTGTTGACCGTCACCGTCGTCGGCTTGGCCTTCTTGCGCTCTGAGGAGGGGAGCGTCTCGGACATGGTCGCGCCTTTCAGACGTCAACTACAATGAAGTTACTGTAGTTTGCCGCACAAGCAAGCCGGCTGTCAAGCCGGCTTGGTTCGGCGGCCTGGCGGCCGACCTGCGAGAAACGCGGGGCTAGCGGCCGGCGGCCGCGAGATCTGGCGCTGCGTGTGCCTGGTATGAGTACCGCCGACCGTGCTCGGCCGTCTTGTCAGTCTCGCGCGTCAGGGCACCAGCCTCGACGAGCTTCTTGAGGCGGTGGTTGATGTTCGGCACGGTGAGGTCGAGGCGCTCGGCCAGTTCGGGCGCGGTGAACTTGCCGAGCTCCTGCGCCGCCACAAGCGTCTCGGCCAGATGCGGGATCCCGGAGATGAGGTCGAGGTGCTCGCCCTTGAGCTCCACGAGCGACGCCTTGTGCCGCTCGAGCACCATCTCGATGGTCTCCCGGGTGTCGTCGCTCAGACCGGTGACGACGAGTGCGCGCTTCCTCGGGCTCTCCGCTCCGAACATCACCCGCAGGATCTTGAACAGCTCGTCGAAGAACGGCGGCGTGATCGCCCGGACGTCGTTGAAGCTGAGCACGAGGCTCGCGTCGTCGACAACTAGGCGGCGGACCTGGTCGCCGACGTCCTGGCCCTCGGCGCGTGTGGCGAGGACAGTTCCGTGATCGGCGAGGGCGAAGTTGACCGGCTTCATTGCGTCTGCTGCAGTATAGACGCTCTTCTTTCCGGTGCGTGTCATGCTCTTCCCATCCTCCTCGTTAGTCTAGGTGTACGGTTGCCGCGGCCGTGAAGCCGGCGACGGCGGTGGCCCTCGCGGTCGTCCACGCGCCTCCTCGCCAATACAGTCGGCCGGTCCCCGCCGCGATCGTAAGCGAAACGTCCAGGCCTCGGCGCACGGACAGGTTCACCATCGTGTCCAACCCGCCCCAGTTCTCGATGCTGCGGTCCCGCATCGCGTCGAGCGCGGCAGCGGCGTCCGGGTCGCTCGACACCGTCGTGTCCAGGTCGCTGACCACCAGCTGCAGCTCGTTCTCGTCGCGCTCGTGCATGGCCGACACGATCGCGGCCGTCGGCGAGTCCCGAGGGTGGCGGACTGCGTTGTCGAGCAGCGCGCCGGCCATGCCGCCGAGCCAGTTGGCAGCGGATCGACGGTAGTTGCTCATCAGCGGACCGGCGAGCCCGGCGCCGACCTCCCGCGCGGCCATCATCGTGTCGATCCGCCGCGCCGGCAGGATCACGTTCCGCGGGCGGCTCCTCGGCTGCTCCTCGCCGTCGGGCTCGCGCAGGATGAAGTGCGCGGGAAGCGTGCCTAGGGAGCCGCACAGCACCTGCCAGACGGCGCGATCGTCGGGCGGCTCGAAGACAACGTTGACCTGCTGGTAGCGCGCGAAGTAGTCGATCAACGACCGCAGCGACGTCGCCGACCACGCGTCGACGGCCGCGACGTGGCGCGCCGTCAGCATGACCTCGGCGGGCCGTCGCTGCGGAGCGGGCAGATGGATAAGGGCGGCTTCGCTGCGGATGTCGCCGCTGATCGACAGGGAGATGGGCATGGTGACGCACCTTCAGCCGGTGCGAAGCAGCGAGCGTAGCCGGTCGCGCCGACGGAAGGGGACGATGGAACCGCTCACGTTCTTGCCATCCGCTGAGCGCCCGTGCGTGCGCGGGAAGCGAGAGCGCTGAACGGACAAGATGGGGAAAGGGCGCTTACCGCGGCCGCATCGAGGTGGCGTAACTCGATATAAGCCCAGGCAGACGGTGCTGCTGGCTCCGGATACCGAGCGACGACCCAGGACATCGCACGTCAGGGGAGTCAGCGACAGGGGCGCTTCTCGCTGGCGCGCGTGCAAACATCTGCGAACGCAACCCGTCGAGACGAGCCGAAATCGCCCCGTCCGGTTACGTCAGTAAAGCGCCGATTACCAGGCGCTTTCCCACCACCACCACCAACAACACCGTAATACTCAGGAGCCCCTCATAATCGTGAGGTCCGGGGTCGAGTCCCCACCCAGCTATGACGACTTCGGCCTGTTCCTCCCGGAGTCCGCTTGCCTGGCGACGGTGCTGCCTGCCGCCTTGCTCGTCCGAGGCGCTGCGCGCCCGGTCGACGCCGTCGCTCCGGAGCGAGCGCGGCGTGCCGCGCCCACCTTGGCCTTCACGGCGCCCGCGGTCGCGCGCTGCGCGGGAGCCGCAGGCAGCTTCACCTCGCCCGCCATCCGCACTCCGAGGACGTCGGCGATCCGGGTCAGCCGATCCAGGCTGGTCCGGCCGTAGCGCTCGTTCTCGTAGCGCTGCACCTGCTGCTCGGCGACCCCGAGCTGCGAGGCAAGATCCTTTTGTGTCCAGTTGCGCGCGATCCGCGCCTCGATGAGGGCGTCGGGCAACTCGGAGATCCGCGACACCTTGTGTGTCTTGACCTTGCCGGCTCTCAAACGCTCATATCGGCGCACCCGCCGGCGCAGTTCCCCGAGCTCAGACTCCATGCCTTCCAGCATGGCTGCGTGCACGCGCGCGTCAACGCGGGGCTGCGGCCCCGCACGCCGCGCCTCATCGATCGCGCACTCGAACTTCTCGGCTTCCGCGCGCGTATTCAGATACTGCCGCTCGTTGGTGATCATCGAAGCTCCTTGAGATCGATCTTGATGATGCCCTCGACCTGGCCGGTGCGGCCGTCCTGCTGGAAGAACTGGAGGTAACGCGGGCCGAACGGCTCGCTCAGCCCGTCGGAGATCACGAGCTCGCCGCTTCTGTGCGCTGCGCGGGATCGTGAGCTTGAGCAGCGAGGGGTGGAGGTCGTCGCTGGAGACCCCGTCCGGCACCCAGCACGCGTCGAAGTCGCCAGGGATCTCCTTCTCATGATGAACCCCGGGCGGGAGGTTTCCGCTCTCGTCGAAGTCGGGGATCACAACGCTCAGTCTATCCGCCAACCCAACGGAATTGTTGTAAGGACTTCGGGGTGCGCCCGCTGTGTCGGGACGGGCGCCCGTCAGCTGTAAGGTCGCGGCTTGCCGGCGATGTACGCAAGACACATCGATGTCCGGCCTGATCGCCGCTCGGCGAATCCGCATCCAGCCATTGAAGGAGCTACACCAATGAGGATCGTTCGGACCCATCTGACGTACGCCAACGTCACGGCGTCGCTTGCGCTGTTCGTGGCGCTCAGCGGAAGTGCTTACGCAGCGATCAAGCTGCCGGCAAACAGCGTGGGCACGGCCCAGCTCCAGAGCAACGCGGTGACCTCGCCCAAGGTCTTGGACGGCTCGCTGCTCGCCGCGGACTTCAAGGCGGGCCAGCTTCCGGCCGGACAACGGGGGCCAAAGGGCCCGGCTGGATTAGTGGGCCCCGCCGGGCCGGCCGGTCCCCAGGGTCCCGCCGGATCCGCGGGTGGTGTCAGCGGCCTGGAAGTGATCTACGCCGCCAGCGTCGGCGGCGCGTTCACCGTCAAGTCGAGCGAGGCGCACTGCCCCTCGGGCAAGAAGGTCACCGGCGGCGGCTCTGTCATCGCCGGCGAGACGAACGCCAGGGTCACCGTCAGCGCTCCCGGCGCGGTCCCAAATCCGACCTCTTGGTACGTCGAGGCGATTGAGCCCACGGCCACCGGCGAGAGTTGGACGCTCTACGCCTACGCCGTCTGCGCGAACGTCGCGCCGTAAGGACCGGCGACTGGGACATAGCGAGCTTCCATATTTCGCTCTTTGTGGAAGCTCGCGATACCATCGTGCTTGTCATGGGCGTCGTCGATCGCAAACAGGAGCTGTTCGAGCACATCGTGCGGCTGCGCCGCGCCGGTCGCGAGGTGCCCGGAAACGAAGACATCTCGGCGGTCCGTGTAAACCTGGAGCGTGAGCTTGGCGAGACCGTTTCGCGTCGTATGGCGGCGCGGGTGCTGGGTGTCAGCCACACGGCGCTTGGGCGATGGATCGCGTCGGGTGACCTGCCGGTGGTCTTATCGGCCACGGGCCGCGTCGAGATCCCCGTTCCGGCGCTGATCGACCTCCGGGAGTCCGTCGAGGCCGATCGTGCCGACGCGCCTCGGCGCTACGCGCTCGCGCCGACGATGAGCCGCAATCGCGCCGCCGCCGAGCGTATGCGCAGCGATGACCTCAAGAGCCCAGACCACAAGGGCGGCCACGGTCGCGCGAGCGCCCGCAGCCTGGCGTATCACCGGGTGGTCGCTCGGCGGCTGCGTCGGCCGATGGTCGATGAGGCTCGACACGTCCTCTATCGCTGGCGCGAGCAGGGCCGGATCGACCCGCGCTATGCCGGCCGGTGGGGGGACGTGTTGGATCGGTCGGTGCCAGCCATCCGTCGTGTTCTGGTCGAGGAGAGTTCAGAAGCTGATGACCTTCGTCAGAACTCGCCTTTTGCTGGCATGCTCAGCGAAGCCGAACGACGACGCATCATCAGCGAAGTGCGCTAGTACGACGTGCAGATATTACGAACAACACCGAGTTGATCATGAGTCCTTGACGACGCAGGTAGGCTCGCCGCTTGGAGAATTGATGCGGTAAAGCGCACCTGAGCGGCGCGAGGGATCGTGTCGAGAAAGGAATGGATGCCCGACTCTGGCAGCGCGTTGGATCTTGGAACGCTGGCGGACCGCCTGATCGTCAGACACCTCCGTGTCTCGATCCCGGACCCGATCCGCCGACAGGAGTTGCAGGAGGGACGGCGGCCCGAGGTACTTCTCGAGCAGCGAGTTCGGTGTATCGCGATCGTGGGGGCGGGCGCGAGCGCGCCCCTGCTCCAGCGGGGAGACGCCTTGGCGCTAGGTCTCGAGAAGGAGTTCGCCTCCGACGAAGTGTCTCGCGGGGCCGAGCTTTCCCGGCTCGAGCGTGTTTACGGGCTCGACCCCACGCATTTCGAGACGCGGCTCGCCGCACTCAGCCGGACGCCCGAGGTTGCGCAGGCTGTACGCCAGCACATAGCCCAGCACTACGCCTACCGGCACCCGACAATTTTGGGCTATGAGCTACTTGCCCATCTGCTCAAGCACCGCTTTCTCGACGCGATCATCAGCTTCAACTTCGACGAACTCCTCGACCAGTCGCTGGACGACGAACTCGGTTCCGATGAATACCGCTGCCTCGTCTCTGACCGCGACGCGGTCGGCACGGTGACGGACCCGGACGAGCCCGACTATCTGCCGCTCTACGTCAAGTTGCACGGCACAGCGACCGAGCCCGACACACTCCGCTTCACGCGCGAGTCCTACTACGAGCTTCCGAAGAAGCTCATGGGCGTCGTGGAAGAGCTGTTCGAGAGCCAGCTCTGCGTGATCGTCAACATCGGCTCAGCGATGACCGGCTTCGACCTCCACCGGCTGTTGCGTATTCCGCACCGCTTGGAGATCCACGACCTCAGCTATAAGCCGGTCACCCCGAAGGTGCAGAAGGAGATTAGGACCGAGCGCCGAGCACCTCGCGCCGACTCGTTCGCCGCCACTGAGGAGCGAGACGACCCGACCTTCGCACTTCCGAAGGCCAAGGAGGCCGACAGCAACGGGTGGCTGCGGTCGCTCGTCGGGCAGATCGCCGCTCACACCGACTCGCACGCCGACCCCAGGAGCATCAACAGCATCGTCAATTTCCGCTCGGTCGACCGTCACGAGGCGATCGCCGAGGTGCTTGGTCCGGCGGCGGCGCTGAAGTCGTGGATCCGCAGCCCGACGAAGTACCGGCGCGACTACATCGAGTACCTTCGGCAGCGTACGATCCTCGAGCTGGCCTTCTCCGGAGCGAAGGCGCGTGGGCTCGCGCAGCTCTCGTGGATGGCGGTCGATCGCTGCGGTACCTACTACGAGATGTACCGCCGCAAGGCGAGGGAGACCCGGGATCAGGCCGAGAGCTGGAACGAGCTACGCGCCGCCGCCGGGCTCGTCGAGGCCTCGGAGCTTCCGGACGTTGTGCAGGCCAAACTGGAGCTCTGCGTCCCGAGCGGTGAGCCGGTGACCGGCCGCAAGGAATTCCTGCTGCGAGAGTTTGTTCCAAAGCAGCTCTCCGCGCACGTAGCGCTGCGGATCGGGATCGCTGACCAGACGGCGGTCGATCGCCTTGCGAAGACCATCGGCGAGCTCCAAGGCGGCTCCGAGGTCGAGATACAACCAACTGACGATCGCGTTTGCTCCAAGGCCTTCAACGCCCCCTTGACGCTGCCCACCATCACGTCGCTGCGGACGTTTACGCTCGGCCTCTTCCGGGGCATCCAGCCCCAGGACAAGGTGTACATCATCTGCGAGACAGGCGAGTGGCTGATCGAGGACGAGCAGATGTACGACGTGCTGTCCAAACAGGAGCACGTTCGCGTCATCACCGCGTTCAAAGGAAAGTACGCTGATCTCTACAAGCGGTACGGGGATCGGCTGAAGATGAGTTTCATCGACCCTTGGCGTCACAACCGCCACATGACGATCGTATGCCGGGGTAACAACCCGTGGCGCGGGGTGTACTTCGCACGGCGACAGCGCACGCCGCTAATCACCCCGGTGTATCTCAACGAGGCCGAGGACGCGGCACGCCTGAAGCGGTCCTTCGACCTAATGTATCGCCAGGCGAAGAACTCACGACGGCCCTAGCCGTCGTGATCGCGCCCGACGCAACTCGTCGCGAACGCGACGGAGGGCGGCACGAGGCCGCCCTCCCACTGCGCAGGCCGCCTAAGCCGCCGGCTCGATGTTCTGATTCACCCGGAACACGTTGTTGGGGTCATACGTCGCCTTGATGCGCGCCAGCCGCTCGTAGTTGTCGCGGTAGCTGGCCTTCACCCGCTCCTGGCCTTCGTCCATCATCATGTTCACGTAGGCCCCGCCCGCCGAGTGGGGGTGGAGCGCGTCGAAGTAGCCGACGGTCCAGTCCTTGATGGTGCCCGCGTTCTCGGCCGCCGGGTCGACGCCCACGAAGACCGAGCCCCACTGCGCGTCGCGATAGCTCCACGCGGTGTCCTCGGAGGCCACGTCGTGGACGGCGCCGTCGATGGGGTAGAGGTGCATCGACGACTGCCAGGTCGGCATCGCCTTGCCCCACTTGACGTGCGCCTCGACGGCCTCGTCGGAGATCTCGTTGACGAAGTCCGCGCGCCAGTACCACTGGTGCCCGGCCGGGTAGACGCCGTCAAACGCTCCCTGGAAGTCCGCATGCGGCACCGGTGCGGCCCCGTGCAGCAGCGGTGCGGGGACGGCGTCGAGCAGCGGCGCCATCGCGGCCGCGGCGTCGGCCTCGTCGCCGACGTAGCACCAGACGACGGCGCAGACCTTGCGCAGGTGCAGCTCCTCGGGGAACGGATCGCCGGGCGGCACGCTCATGAACGCGAAGAAGCCGTTGAGCTCGCGCGGTGCGTTCCCGATGAACTCGCGGTAGGCCGACAGCACCGCCGCGGCGTCGTCCAGCGACCACAGCGTCGGGCCCGCGACCACGGTGCCGACCTCGTGCAGCCGGAACGTGAACGACGTCACGACACCGAAGTTGCCGCCGCCACCGCGCAGCGCCCAGAACAGCTCCGGCCGCTCGTCGGCGCTGGTGCGCACGCGCTCGCCGCTGGCCAGCACGACCTCGGCCTCGAGCAGGTTGTCGACGGCCAACCCGAACTTGCGCGTCAGATGGCCGAGGCCGCCGCCGAGCGTGAGGCCGCCGACGCCCGTCGTCGAGATGATCCCGCTCGGCGTCGCGAGCCCGTGCTCGCCGGTGGCGCGGTCGACCTCGGCCCAGGTGCAGCCGCCGCCGACGCGCACGGTGCGGGCCTGCGGATCCACCTCGATGTCGCGCAGCAGGGAGAGGTCGATCACGACGCCCTCGTCGACCGTGCCGAGGCCCGCGCCGTTGTGGCCGCCGCCGCGGACGGCCAGCGGCAGGCTGTGGGCCTGCGCGAAGCTGACGATCTGCGCGACGTCCTCGGGGCCGGCGCACTGGGCGATCAGCGCGGGCCGGCGGTCGATCATCGCGTTGTAGACCTTGCGGACCTCGTCGTAGTCGGCGTCGCCGGGTCCGATCAGCTGGCCGGCGAAGCGGGGGAGTTCACGGCGTGCGGTTGCCGCAGGGGTCATGACGGTGCTCATGTGGTGCTCCTGTTGGGTCTTTGAGCGAATGTGGAACGACCGTACGCCCGCCGCGGCTGGCTGTCATGACCTGAGCTGACCCACTTTGCCGGCGCGCCACCTGCCCTGAAATCCGGCACGGATGATCAGACCTGACTATCGTCGTCTGCGATCGCCCTCATGCCCGACCCACCCGGCTCGCTTCGCCTGACGTCGACCTTCCCGTTCGTCGGGCGCTCGGCGGAGCTCAGGAAGCTCCGCACACTCTTGCCGCTGGCCGAAAGCGAGGGCGGTCGCGTCGTGCTCCTGGGCGGCGAGCCCGGCTCGGGCAAGAGCCGCTTGGTCGGGGAGCTGGCGTCGGAGGCGGCGAGCGATGGCGTGCTCGTCCTGACCGGCGCCTGCGACGCGGTGGTGCGCACGCCCTACGGGCCGTTCGTCGAGGCGCTCGATCAGCTCGCTCGGACCATCGACCCCGACGAGTTGCGAACCGCGCTCGGCGCCACCGGCGGCGAGCTCACGCGCCTGCTGCCAGACCTTCCGGCCCGCATCGGCGAGCTCGCGGCGCCGGTCGCCGCCGACCCGGACACCGAGCGCCACCGGCTGCACACGACGGTGGCCACGCTGCTCACCGCCATCAGCCGGCGCCGCCCGGTGCTGCTCGTCCTCGAGGACGGCCACTGGGCCGACGCGCCGACGCTGCAACTCCTGCGCTACCTGGCACGCGCGGCGGGCAGCGCGCGGCTGCTGCTGCTGGCCACGTTCCGCGACGCCGAGGCCGACGTCCCCGGCACGCTGGCCGAGACGCTCGCCGACCTGCGCCGTTCCGACACCGTCGTCCGGATGCGGGTCGCCGGCTTCTCCGGCGAAGAGGTCACCGAGTTCATCCGCTGCGCCGCCGGTGGCGAGGTCGGCGCCGGGCCGCCCTGGCTCGCGAAGGCGATCGGCGACCTCACCGGCGGCAACGCCTTCCTCGTCTGCGAGCTGTGGCGCGATCTCGTCGAGACCGGGATGGTCGAGCTCGTCGACGGGACGGTCCGCCTGACCCGCGCGACGACCGATCTCGGCACGCCCGAGAGCGTGCGCGAGGTCGTCAGCCAGCGGCTCGCGCGCCTCGCCGACGGGACCGTCGAGCTGCTGGAGCTCGCGGCGACCGCCGGCGGCGAGTTCGGCCTCGACGTGGTCCGGCGTGCCGCAGGCGTCTCGGACGCCGACCTGCTCGAGCGCCTCGACGAGGCGGTGCGCAGCGGGATGATCGACGAGCTGCCGTCGCGGACGCTGACCTATCGCTTCGCCCACGAGCTGGTGCGACGGGCGCTGTATGACCGGCTCACCGGCGTGCGTCGCGCCGAGTTGCACCTGCGCGTCGGCGAGGCGCTGGAGAGCGCCGAGGCACGCTCCGGCCGGGCGCTCGCCGACCTCGCGCACCACTTCGCGCTGGCGGCCCCGCTGGGCGGCGCGCAGCGTGGGGTGGAGTACAACGTGCTGGCCGCGCGCGCGGCCACCGGCGCGCTCGCGTTCGACGAGGCTGTGGCGCGGCTGCGCACCGCGCTTGACCTGCAGATTGAGAGCCCGCAGGGCCGCGCGGAGGTGCTGATCGAGCTCGGCATTGCCAACCACCGTGCCGGCAACGCGCTGGATGCGTTGGATGCGCTGAGGGATGCTGCGCAGATCGCCCGTGAGCTTGGCGATCCGGATCTCCTCGGGCGCGCAGCGATCGGCTACGAGGACGCTTGCTGGCGCCCGGGCATGGCCGACCAGGGTGCGGTCGAGCTGCTCGAGGAGGCCACGGCGGCGGTCGGGGAAGCGAGCTCCGAGATCCGCATTGGCCTCCTCAGCGGTCTCGCCCGCGCACTGGACTTTCAAGGCGATCACGAACGCGCGGCGATCGTCCGGGCCAGCGCCATCGGCATGGCGCAGCGGTCGGGTGATCGCGCCGGTCTGGCGACCGTGCTGATGCGTGCCTATTGGTCGCGCGGCAAGAACTCGCTGGAAGAGATCCTCGCCATGCTGACCGAGGCGGCGATGATCGGCGAGGAGCTGGGCAACACGGAGATCCGCACGGAGGCGATGTCCTGGCAGGTGCCGACGCTCGTGGCGCTCGGCGAGATCGAGGCTGCGCGTCGCGAGGTGGTGGTCCTCCTGGAGACGGCCGAGCACACCGCCCAACCGTTCATGCTTCACGTCGCTGCGCATTGCGGCGCGGCGATGGCGTTGTCTGACGGCCGCCTCGAGGAGGCCGAGGCGTTGGCGAACCGCTCGCATGATTGGAGCAGGCTGCTGACCGGCCGCGAAGCATCGGGCGTCCACGGCATCCAGATGTTCGGCATCCGCCGCGAGCAGGGCCGGCTGGCCGAGCTCGCGCCCGTGATCCGGTTGCTTGCCGGGCAGCCCGGAAGCAGCGGACCGTGGCGGCCGGGGCTGGTCTCCGTGCTCGTGGAGCTGGGCATGGACACCGCCGCGCGTCAGGAGCTCGAGCAGGTGCGCACCGACGGTCTGGACAGCCTGCGGGAGTCGCTCTGGCTGGCGTCGCTCACGTACCTGACCGACGCGTGCGCGGCGCTGGGCGACGAGGCCACGGCGGCGCTCGTCTATCCCGAGCTCGAGCCGCTGGCCGGCACCAACGTGATGGTCGGCCACCTCGTGGCGTGCTACGGCGCGGCCGATCGCTACCTCGGCATGCTCGCGGCGACCCTCGGCGAGTGGGATCGTGCCGACGAGCACTTCGAGCACGCCACCGCGCTCAACCGGCGCACGGGCATGCTCACGTGGCTCAGCCACACCTTGCATCAGCACGCCCGCGCGCGGATCGCCCGTGGCGACGCCGCGGGCGCCGTCCCGCTGCTGAGCGAGGCGGCTGCGATCGCCGAGGCCAGCGGCCAGCGCGCCCTGCTGGCGCGCATCCGATCGATCGGTCCCGAGCCGCCCGCGACCCCGGAGGCGCTGCCCGACGGCCTCTCGTCGCGCGAGGTCGAGATCCTCCGCCTGGTCGCCCGCGGGCTCAGCAATCGTGAGGTGGGCGCCGCGCTGATGATCAGCGAGCACACGGCCGCCAACCACATGCGCAGCATTCTGCGCAAAACCGGTTGTGCGAACCGCACACAGGCGGCCACCTACGCCCACCGTCACGGTCTCGCCGAGGCCTGACGGGCCCTGTACGATCGGTCGACGATGCCCCTCTACGTCATCGAGCGAAACTTCGCAGTCGAGCTGGACCTCACCGGCGAGGACGTCATGTTGATCGACGAGATCAACGCCGACGAGGACGTCCGCTGGGTGTTCTCCTTCCTCAGCGCCGACCGGCGCCGGACCTACTGCCTGTACGAGGCGCCCTCGCCGGACGCGATCATCGCCGCCGCGCGGCGCGCCAACGTGCCGGCAGACGAGGTCGTCGAGGTCAGCGGCGCGGCTGCGCCAGAGCTGACCGGGCGGTTGGCGGAGTGGACCGCCTCGCAGCCCTCGTCCTAGGCTGACCCGGCCTCGGCCACTCCGTTCCCGGCAGCGTTTGTCCGTCCTCCCGTACGTCGATCCTCGCGCCCCGCAGGGCCTGCTGCACCGGACGTTCACGCGCTTTCTCGGCACGCGCGTTGCCGCCTGGCTGTCGATGCACGTCGTGTGGAAGCTCGATCCGGTGCTGCTGCGGGTGACCCGCGGGCGTTTTGGGCTCGGCCTGATGCTGCCGACCGCCTTGTTGGAGACGCGCGGCGCCCGCAGCGGCCGCGCGCGCCGCAACGCGGTCATCTACTTCCACGATGGCGAGCGCGTCACCGTGATCGCCTCCAAGCTCGGCCTGCCCGAGCATCCGTCGTGGTTTCACAACGTCTGCGCGAACCCCGAGGTCCTCCTCGCCGGTCGGCCGTTTCGCGTTGAGATCGTCGAGGACGAGACGTCGCGTGCACGGCTCTGGGAACTGGCTGACCGCGTCTTCCCGCCCTACGCCGCCTATCGCGAGCGCGCCGCCAGGAGCGATCGCACGGTCCCGATCCTGCAGCTCGTCCCGCGCTGAGGCTTCCGCCGACCGCCCGGCTAAAATTCGACAAGCAACATCCTTAACAATCTCACCGCCACGCGATTGCAGTCATGAACGCCCCAGAGCCCCCTCCCGTCCACACGGTCACCGTCGAGCCCTGGCTCGCCAAGGTCCTGCGCCGCCAGACCCTCCTGGTCATCAAGTACAACCAGCGTCACCTCAAGCGCATGCTGGAGCTCACCCCCGATGAGCAGCACGCGCGCGCGATGATCTTCCGCGAGGCCGTTGACGTCCTCGAAGCCATCGGCTGGGACCCGGCCGCCGACAGCGGTCCGGTCGAGGTCCCGCTGACCGCCGGCCACATGGAGCAGCTCTACCGCCGCCGCTACGACCTAGGCGCCGCCAACCTCGAGCGCCTCGCGGCTTTCAAGGCCGCCGGCGACGACGCGGAGGCCGCGACGCTGCGCGCCGAGATCGAGACCGACCGGCTCGCCTCCCAGGCGCTCGATCGCCTGTTCACGGAGTACCGCCGCGCGCTGCAGGCGTAGGAAGGCCGTCGTCCGGTGCGGGTGATCGCCGGGAGCGCGCGGGGCGTGCCGCTGCGGTCACCGAGCGCTGACGGTACGCGGCCGATCTCTGACCGTGGCAAGGAAGCGCTGTTCAGCATCCTGTACCCGCGGCTGCCCGGCTGCGCGTTCCTGGATCTGTTCGGGGGCGTTGGCGGTGCCGGCATCGAGGCGCTGAGCCGGGGTGCTGACCACGCCACGTTCGTGGAGCTCACGGCGGCGGTCGTCGAAGACCTGCGGTTCAACCTGGACAAGACGCGCCTCGCGGACCGGGCGACGGTGATCCACGGCGACGCGTTCGCCTTCCTCGATCGGCCGCCGTCGCCGTTCGACATCATCTTCGTCGCGCCGCCGCAATGGCAGGGGCTGTGGACCAAGACGATGGCCATGCTCGACGGGCGCCCGGGCTGGCTCGCCGAGGATGGGCTCATCGTCGCCCAGCACGACCCCAAGGAGGACGAGGACCTGGCGCTCGAGCACTTCGAGCGGGTCCGCAGCAAGGCCTATGGCGGCGTGCAGTTCGGGTTCTACACCCGGGTCGCGCAGGGCTGACGCGGCCTGCGTTACTTCCTCCGTGCCTGCGCCCGCGCCTGCGGCGCCGTGAGGCGTGCCAGCGGCGCCGCCGCCTGGACCGGATCGACCGTCCAGTCCGGGTGCCCGGGCATCGGCGGCGTCTTGGTGCCGTAGACCCACGCGCGCAGGAAGTCACCGAGGTCGCGGCCGGAGACTCGTGAGGCGAGCGCGATGAAGTCGTCGGTGCTCGCCGACTTGCCCTCGTAGGTCCGCAGCCAGCTCTGCTCGATGCGCTGGAAGGTCGCCGCGCCCACCACCTGACGCAAGGCGTACAACACGAGCGCCCCACCGTGGTAGACCTGGAAGCTGAAGAGCGTGTCGGCGCTGGTCGGCAGCGCGACCGGGCCGTCGTCGGCGCGCCACTGGTCGCCGTGGGCGTAGACGGCCTTCATGAGGTCATCGAAGTTGGCATAGCCATTGTCATCCGGATAGCCCTCGGTGTCCTCGGCCAGCTCGCCCTTCTCCTGCGCGTAGAGGAACTCGTACCAGCTGGCGTGACCCTCGTTGAGCCAAAGGTCGCTCCAGGACTTGGGCGAGACGCTGTCGCCGAACCACATGTGCGACAGCTCGTGCAGCAGCGTCGGCTCCCAGACGCCCTGGCCGAAGTCGTCGAACCAGCTGGTGTCCATGAGCTCAAGCGTCTGGGACTCGAGCGCGAAGCCGATGTCGGCCTGGACCACGAGCGACCCGTACAGGTCGAACGGGTAGCCGCCGACGCGCTGCTGCATCCAATCCATCTGCGACGGGGTGACGCCGCCGATCAGCGGCGCGATCTGCGCGGTGATCGGCTTGGCCGTCACATCGCGGAGGTAGACACCGGAGTGGACGCCGAGCGAGGTGATGTCGTAGTCGCCGACGGCGAGCTGGATCAGCTCGGTGGCCATCGGCTGGCGCTGGACGTAGATGTAGTGCGAGCGGCCGCCGCCGGTCCACTTCGCCGCCAGCACGCCGTTGGCGACCGCGGTCTCGCCGGCCGGCACGTCGAAGCGGATGTCGAAGGTCGCCTTGTCGCTCGGATGGTCGTTGGACGGCAGGAAGGAGTGGGTCCAGTTCGGCTGGCCGGCGGTGGCCGAGCCGACCGAGTGCTGGAAGAACGCGGTCGTGCTCTCGTCGGCGGAATCTGCGACGGTCGGCACGGCGGTGAAGTTCGAGACGCTCACCAGGAACGGCAGGCCGGCGCGCAGCGGCTGGCGCGGCGTGATCACGACGTCCTCGCCATCGCGCCGCCAGGCCGCGGGCCGGCCGTTGACGGCGACGGCGCCGATCGACTGGCCGGAGAAGTCGAGGTCGAAGCTTGACAGCGCTTGGGTCGCCTTGGCCAGCAGCGTCACCGTGCCCTGCATCGGCTGCGACGGAGCGCTCGTGGCGTAGCGCAGGTTGACGTCGTAGTGCAGGGCGTCGTAGCCGCCGTTGCCGAGCTGCGGGAAGAGCCGGTCGCCGACGCCGGCGGCGCCCGGGGTCGGTGGGGCGGCCACGCTGGCGAGCGCCGGCGCAGCAACGAAGAGGGCCAGCAGCGTGAACGCGAGTGCAAGAGGACGACGCATGGCGCGACCTTACGCGCGCCGCCGACGTCCGCGCAGGTCATCGCAGCGTCAGCGGACACGCCGAATCGGCGATTCGTCCCGATCGGTTGCGCGCGCCTCAAAGCTCCGGATGATGGAGCCGTGAGCATTCAGGCGATGGCAGGGGCGCGCTCTTGGCGACCGTGACTCACTCCGCGCACGGGATGAACCCCGCCGGCTTGGCCATCGAGCGGCGCAGGGACGCGAAGGCGACCGCGCCCAGAATCAAGGGAACCCAGAACAAGATGATGCGGTACGCCAGGACGGCGGCGGTCGCCGCCGAGGCCGGCGCGCCGAAGACGATAAAGGTGCCGATGAGGCCGCCGTCGATCCCGCCGATGCCGCCGGGGATCGGCAGCAGGCCGCCGAGCTGGCCGATCAAGTAGGCCAACAGGATCACGCTCGCGCCGGGGGAGTAGCCGACCGCGTGAAACGTCGCCCACAGCGCGAGGTTGTCCCAGGCCCAGTAGCCGACGATGCCGAGGATCAGCAGCGGGTCGTGGCGACGCAAGAGCATCCCGGCTTCGGCGACGCCCCCGACCAGCGCCGTGCGGGAGTGGGCCCAGAGACGGCGCAGCCGGCCGTCGTGCTCGCTTGGCGACGGCCCTTCCGGCACCCGGCCGATCAGCGCCACGCCGGCGATGGCGAGGACCGACAGCACCGCCGGCAGCAGCGTCAGCCAGACCGACTGCGATGGCCCGAGGATCCCGAGGAAGACCAGCACCCCGACGACGGCTACGGCGGCGAAGTTGACCGAGCTCTTCAACAACAGGAACGCGACCGACCGGCGAGCGATCGTCTCCGCCTTCATTCCCGCGCGCGAGAGCACCCACGCGCCCAGCGCGATCCCGCCGGCGCCTGAGGCCGGGATGATCGAGCCCGTCCCGACCTCCGAGAGGCCGACCTCGGCCGCCGAGCGCCACGGCATGATCGAGCAGAAGACCGGCCGGAACATCAACACGTAGGACAACGCCGACAGGACCTCGAAGACGACCGCGATCGCCAACCACCCTGGCGAGGCGTCCTTGAGCCGGTCACGGACCTCGCCCAGCCCGGGTGCCAGCAGGGCGACCAAGACCAGGACGCCGAGCAGGATGATGACCTCCAACGCCCGGCGCGCCAGCCTGCGCGGATCGACATCCTCGGGAAGGTCGGCGCCGGGCCGCGCCGGCCCGGTCTCGGCGACGAGGGTCGGCCGTTGGCTCACGCGTCCATGATGGCAGCGGGCCGAAATCGGCCCGGCGGGCGCTGTCAGACGGCCTGCGGCTAGCCGCGCCGCGGCGTGCCGGTGGCCAACGCGACTGCCGTGTCCTGCAGGCGCTGGGGCAGCACCGTCATCACCGCAGCCTGGACCTTGGCGTCGAGCCCGACGACGTATCGGGCCTTGGGGCGCGACGCCGTGAGCGCCCGCTCGATCGTCTCCGCCACGCCATCGACCGGCTTGGCCATCTTCTGCAGGCGCGGGATCGTGCGGCGCAGGCCGTCCAGGTGGCGCCGGTAGAGCGCGCGGTGCTCCTCGCTCATCGCCTCCTCGGTCGCGTCCTGGAGTTCCGGCGCCGCACGCCACATGTCGGTGTCGGTCATCGCCGGCTCGATCAGCGCGACCGCGATGCCCCAGGGACGCAGCTCCATCCGCCAGGCGTCGGCCATCGCCTCCAGCGCGAACTTCGACGCGTTGTAGGCCCCGGTCATCGGCGACGAGATGCGCCCGCTGAGCGAGGACACCAACACGATGCGCCCGCGGCTGGCGCGCAGCTTTGGCAGCACCGCGTTGGTCACAGCCAGCGGACCGACGACGTTGACCTCGAGTTGGCGGCGCAGGTCCTCGGCGGTCAGGCCCTCCAGCGGGCCGGCGACCACGATCCCCGCGTTGTTGACCACCGCGTCCAACCGCTCGGGCAGTTCGGCCGTCAGCGCCGCAACCTGCGCGGCGTCGGTGACGTCCAAAGACACCGTCTTGACCGCGCCGCCGGGTGGAGCAGCGGCGATGAGCTGCTCGGCGTCTTGTGCCGATCGCACGGTGGCGACGACGTCCCATCCGGCGCCGGCAAGTCGCAGCGTGGTGGCGCGGCCGATCCCGCGGCTGGCTCCGGTGATCAGCACGGTGGGCATGGCGCGGAACCTATCGGAGCCCTGGTCTCACGTTTGTCGCCGCCCCGGCGTTGGGGGCGCATGAGCAGAGCGGAGATCACGTTCCCGTCCGGCGACGACCACTGCGCGGCGTGGCTGTACCGGCCCGCCGATGAGGAGGAGGCGACGCCGGTGGTGGTGATGGCGCACGGGCTCTCCGGCACGCGGCGCGACCGGCTCGGCCCCTTTGCGGAGCGGTTCGTGCTGGCGGGGTTCGTGGCGCTCGTGTTCGACCACCGCGGCTTCGGCGACAGCGGCGGCGAGCGGGACCTCTTCGAGCCGGCGCGCCAGTTGGAGGACTGGGCTGCCGCGATCGCCTGCGCTCGCGCGCTGCCAGGCGTCGACGCCGAGCGCGTCGTGACCTTCGGATCATCGATGGGCGGCGGCAACGCGCTGGCCGCCGCGGCTGCCGACCCGCGGGTTGCCGCAGCGATCAGCCAGGTCCCGTTCCTCGACATGCTGCGCCAGGCGCATCGCTCGTCGCCGCGCGTCGCCGCCCGCGTGCTGCTCACGGCAATGCGTGGCGGCCACCTGCCCGCGGTCGGCCAACCCGGCGAAGCCGCGTTCATCAATGCCCCAGACGCCGAGGCCGGCTGGCGCCGGATCGTCGCGACCGGTGAGGACTCCCGCTGGCGCGATCGCGTCTCGGCCCGGTGGCTGCTCGGTCGTCCCTTCAACCCGGCGCGCCACGCGGCGACGCTGCACTGCCCGTGGCTGGTCTGCGTCGGCGAGGCTGACCAAGTCGCAAAGCCCGGTCCGGCGATCGCCGCGGCCCGCCGTGCGCCACACGGCGAGCTACGCACCTACCCCGGCGTCGACCATTTCGACATCTACGACGGCCCAGCACACGAGGCCGTCGTCACCGACCAACTCGCGTTTCTCCGCTGCCACCTCGGCAGGGACTGACGACTCTGGGGCGGCCCGGAGCCGATAGGCTCGCGCCCATGAGCCGCTCGAACACGCTGACCACGCTCGCGGGCCTCCGGCTGGCCATCGGCACCGCCTCGTGGGTGACGCCGCGCCTCGCCGGCAAGACCTTCGGACTCGACGCCGCTGCCAACCCGCAGTCGCCCTACCTCGCGCGGCTCTTTGGCGTGCGTGACTTCATGCTCGGCTACGGCATCCTCACCACGACGGGCGAGACGCGCCGGCAATGGCTGGCGATCGGCGCGGCTTGCGATGTGGCCGACGCGGTGGCCGGAGTCGCCGGCGCGCGTGGCGGCTATCTGCCCAAGGTCACGAGCTTCCTCGTGACCGGCGCCGCCGTTGCGGCAGCGGGGCTTGGCGTTGCCGCGCTGCGCGACGCCGAGTAGTCGCCGCCGCCAGGGGCGCTAGACTTCCTGTACAGGTCGGGCAGACGCCCGGCGCCGCAGTGTCCCGCGTCTTCGCAGTCGTTGCCTTCGAGCTCCCTCCGCGTTTCCGCAGTACACATACCCCGGAGGGGCAACACCATGGCTACAGGAACCGTGAAGTGGTTCAACGACGACAAGGGCTTCGGCTTCATCACGCCCGATGACGCGGGCAAGGATCTGTTCGTGCATCACAACGCGATCCAGGGCAGCGGCTTCAAGTCGCTGGCCGAGGGCGCGAAGGTGAGCTACGACGCCGAGCAGGGCCCCAAGGGCCCCGCCGCGGCCAACGTCGTCACGCTCTAAGCACCACTCGCTTACACGTCGCACCCCGGGAGCCGCCAGTCGGCTCCCGGGTCGTGCAAGACCGAAGGGAAGAAGACCATGGCCTCCAGTGGCAAGCGCAAGACCACGATGGCGAAGCTCAACCGCGAACAGCGGCTCCGTGAGCGCAAGATGGAAAAGCAGCACCGCAAGGACACGCGCAAGGACGACGAGCCCGACGTCGCTGAGGGCGAGACCGAGGTCGAGGACCTGTCGCATCTGGATCGCTACGTCGATCCGTTCAGCGCCGCCGAGCTCGCCGCCGGCCGGCGTCCGTAGCTCCGCGTCAGTCAGACGCGATGGCCGCAGCCTGGCCCGCGTCCACCCAGATCTCCCAGCGTCCCGACGCTGAGTCGCGATCGCCGTAGAAGCGATACGGCCGGCGCCCGCCGAACTCGGCGTGGCGCATATGCGACACCCCGCCGAGCACCGACGCCAGCCGGCGCCGTGGCCAGCCCAGCGCGTCCTCGATCTCAGGGAACGTCCGCGGCTGGTCGGGCGTTGTCGCCAGCTCGTCTAACAGCGCGCCCATGAACGCGCTGCAGCGGTCGCGGAAGCGCGCGATCTCGTCGAGGTCGTCCATCGCGTTGCGCGGCGCGTGCTGGCGCATGGCGTCTCCCGGTGTCAGACGCCGGTGGGCGGAGCGCCGTGCTGGGTGATGGTCAGCCCGGCGGCCGGCGCGTGCGCGGGCGCCTGCGCATCCTCGGCCGTTGGCAGCGTCTGCAGACGGCTGTGGAACGCGGCGCCGACGCGCAGCGCGTGCGCCTTGGCCTCCTCGGCGCGCGGGCCGGCGAAGAGCTCGTCGACGGTCGTGCGCCAGAGGAGCAGCCAGCGCTCGAAGTGCGGCCGGCGCAGGCCGCCGGCGCGATAGTGGATGTCGACGTGCGGCGCGAAGGCACCGCCGCCGTAGCTGCGGGCGCCGAGCAGCATCGTCTCCCAGAAGGAGGTGATGGTCGGCACGTGCTCCTCGAGATCGAGCTTGGCGACGTCGGTGAAGATCCAGCCGATCAGCGGGTCGTGCAGCGCCCGGCCGTAGAAGGCGCGGACGAGCCGCTCGCAGTCCTCGCGGGTCTGGATGTCTTGGCGATCGTCGCTCACGCTCGATCCACGATAGGAGCTAGGCCGACTTGTCGGCCTCCACCAGGGCGGCCATCGCCGCGCTGCCGCGGTCGATCGCCGGGCGCATCTCCGGGTTGAGGTGAAACGCCGTGGCGTCGTAATCGGCGGGCAGGGTGCCGCGGAGGTGGAGGTCCAGGGCCAGCAGGCGCGGGTAGTAGCCGCCGCCCATGCAGAAGACCGCGTCATACATCTGGCCGCCGATCTCGTGGGTGTCCAGCGTCGTCGCGTGCTGGAGCTCGAGCGTCGCAGTCCCGTCGCGCGGGCCGGGGGAGATGCGCACCTCGATCTCGTCCACGCCGCCCTTGCCGAGGATGACCTTGAGGTGGTGCGGTGCGTCGCAGACGGCGATGGTTCCGCCGCCCATGTTGACCTGGTCGAACATGCCGCCGACACGGAGCTCACCGGTGACGGTCGTGTACCAGCGCGCGAGGCGCTCGGGGTCGGTGCACGCGTCCCAGAGATCCTCGACGCTCGTCTCATAGGTTCGCGTCAACGCGGCGACACGGGCTTCGCCGGCGTCGATCGTCCGATGGCGCAGCTCGGGTGCCGGCTCGGTGTAGGTGCTCGTCTCGATGGTCATGTCGTACCGCCTTCCTGCTCGGGATGGGTGGGTGCTGCACGCCGGGCGCGCTTGCCGCGCGCGACCTCGGTGGCCAAGGCGTCGAGCTTCTGGTTCCAGAAGCGCCGGTAGGGCTCCAGCCACCGGTCGACCTCCTGCAGCGGTGCGGCGTCGACCGCGTACAGCCGTCGCACGCCATCGGCGCGGACCGTCGCAAAGCCGTTCTCGCGCAGCACCTTCAAGTGCTGCGAGACCGCCGGCTGGGAGATGCCGAACTCCCGCTGGATCACCGCGCCGACGTCGCCCGCGGCCTGCTCGCCGTCGGCGAGCACCTCCACGATGCGCCGCCGGACCGGGTCGCCCAGGATGTCGAACGCGTGCATGCCGAGCACGGTATCGGCAGCTGCTTATATAAGCAAGAACTAATTCAAAGCTGGCGCGTTGGGCTCTTCAGCCCGGACTTCGAACTCGGTCAGCGTCACCGGGCCGAAGGAGGTGACGAGCGCCACGTCGACGGCGTCGCGCCCGCGGCCGACGACGACGCGGCCGACGCGCTTGCGGTTGTTGCGGGCGTCGAAGGTGTGCCAGGTGCCGTCGAGGTAGACCTCAAACCAGGCGGCGAAGTCCATCGGCTCGACCGGCAACGGGACGTCGATGGCCGGGATGTAGCCGAAGACGTAGCGGGCCGGGATGTTCAGCGCCCGGCAGAAGGTGATCGCGAGGTGGGCGAAGTCGCGGCAGACGCCCTGGCCGGCGCGGTAGGCGTCGGCGGCCGTCGTCCACGGGTTCGATGCGCCCTCGACCCACTCGAGGTGGCCGTGGACGAAGTCGACGATCGCCTGGACGCGCTCCCAGCCCGGCTCGAGCGAGCCGAAGCGCTGCCATGCCTCGTGTCCGAGCTCGTCGGGCAGGCAGAAGCGGCTCGGCATCAGGAAGTGCAGGTGCTCGTCGGGCAGCGCGAAGACGGGCGTCTCGACCGCGCCGGGGGAGAGGCGGTCGTGCGGCGCCGCGACGACGACCTCGGCGTCATAGACCACGCGCGACTCGCCGGCCGGGATCGTCAGCCGCTCGCAGCGGTTGCCGTAGAAGTCGCGGTAGGTGTGGTGGGTCGCGATGCCGGTCTCCCAGCGCTCGCCGTCGAGCTGGACGGCGCCGCCGGTCGGCGCGACCTGGAAGACCGACGGGACGGGCTGGGGCGTGGAGAAGCCGAAGGTGCACCCCACGGCGAGGGCCAGCGGCCTGAAGTCGTCGTCCAAGAGAGCTCCACCGTACGCGGTCGTGCGGCCCGTCGCGATCGACACTCGGTCCGACGTTTCGTCGCACGCGGTCCTTAGCCGCGATGGCCCATGACGAACCTCTCCTTTCGGCGTAAGGTCGGAGGCATGGCCGCCACGACCCTCTCCCATGACGAGCAGCAGATCGACCAGGCCAACGCCTCGGGCCTGACGCCGGCGGTCTTCATCCACGGGCTCTGGCTGCTGCCCAGCAGCTGGGACCGCTGGGCGGAGGTCTTCGCCCAGGCCGGCTACTTCCCCGTCCTGGCCGGCTGGCCGGATGACCCCGAGACGGTCGACGAGGCCAACGCCCATCCCGAGGTCTTCGCCGGCAAGTCGGTCGGCCAGGTCGCCGACTACATCGGCGGCCTGATCGGCAAGTTGGACAAGAAGCCCGCCGTGCTCGGGCATTCCTTCGGTGGCTTGCTGACGCAGATCATCGCCGGTCGCAGCCTCGCGGCCGTCTCGGTCGCGATCGACCCCGCGCCGTTTCGCGGCGTCCTGCCGCTGCCCGTCTCGGCGCTGAAGTCCGCGAGCCCGGTGCTCGGCAACCCGGCCAACCGCAGCCGCGCGGTGCCGTTGACCTACGAGCAGTTCCGGTTCGGCTTCGCCAACGCCGTCAGCGAGGACGAGGCCAAGGAGCTGTACACCACCTACGCGGTCCCGGCCGCCGGCATCCCACTCTTCCAGGCGGCGACGGCGAACCTCAACCCGTGGACCGAGGCGAAGGTCAACAGCAAGAACCCCGAGCGCGGGCCGCTGCTGATCGTCTCCGGGGAGAAGGACCACACGGTGCCTTGGGCCATCGCCAACGCCTCCTACAAGAAGCAGAAGCGCAACGAGAGCGTGACCGAGATCGTCGAGATCCCCAACCGCGGGCACGCGCTGACGATCGACTCCGGCTGGCGCGAGGTCTGCGACACCGCGCTGGCGTTCGTCAAGCGGTTCGTGTCTTAGCGGCGGGCAGCGCGTCCGCTGGCTCGGCGACGTACTCGAAGTGCTCGGTCAGCGCGGCGAACTGCAGGAAGCGCTGGACGGCGGTCGAGCCGCGGACCAGCACGAGCCGCCGCCCCGAGCGCCGGGCGCGGCGGCGGGCCGCGAGGATCCGCGACATCCCGGCCGAGTCGACGAAGTCGAGCTCGCGGAGATCGAGGATGAGACACGACGTGGCGTCACGCTCGGCGTGGCGCAACGCGTCGTCGAACTTATAGGCGTAGGCGAGGTCAAGTGCCCCGCGGAGGCGGATGCTGATCGCGCCCGTCCCCATCTGCTGGACCGTCAACTCGAAGCCGTGCATCGCACCCTCCACGTGACGTTGGGCGCCTTGGTACCCCGGTGCGATCCGGGTAAACGCACGCGTGTCGCGACGCCCCGAATCTCGGTCGTCCGCACGCGATCCGTCGCTGGTTCGCCGGGGTCTGGACCGGGGTATCTCCCGCGCGTCCAACCAGGAGGAACGCAGCAATGGTCGATGGGTCCGGAAGGCGCCGCACGCGGCGTGCGATCATGGCGGCGATGGCCGCGCTGAGCATGGGGGTGACCGCGGTCGTCGCGGCGCCCGGGGCGGTGGCGGGTGGCGGCCCGGAACACGGCCACGGGCACGGCGACGACGGCGGTGGTCAAGGTGGCGGTGCGATCTACGAGAACCCGCGCGCGCCGATCCCCAAGCGCGTCGCCGATCTGCTCTCGCGCATGACGCTGGAGGAGAAGGTCGGTCAGATGACCCAGGCCGAGCGCGCGTCGGTCGCCGAGGATCCGACGCCGATCTCCGCGCTGGCGCTCGGCAGCCTGCTGTCGGGCGGCGGCTCGGTCCCGACGCCGAACACGCCCGAGGGCTGGGCCGACATGGTCGACGGCTTCCAGCGCGAGGCGCTGAAGACGCGCCTGAAGATCCCGCTCATCTACGGCGTCGACACCGTCCACGGCCACGGCAACCTCTACGGCGCGACGGTCTTCCCGCACAACATCGGCCTCGGCGCCACGCGTGACCCCGGCCTGGTCGCCGACGTCGAGCACATCGCCGCCGCCGAGACGCGCGCCAGCGGGCCGCAGTGGGCCTTCGCGCCGTGCATTTGCGCTGCCCGCGACGATCGCTGGGGCCGCACGTACGAGTCGTTCTCCGAGGACCCGAGCCTCGTCATCAAGATGGAGACCGCGATCGACGGCTTCCAGGGCGACGGCAACCACGATCTCGCCAACCGCGACCGCGTGCTCGCCACCGCCAAGCACTACGCCGGTGACGGCGACACGGTCTACGGCACCGGCTCCGGCGACTACAAGATCGACCAGGGGATCGCGGTCACCAACCGCCAGGACTTCTGGGACACGTCGCTGCGCCAGTACGTGCCGGCCGTCAAGCAGCACAACGTCGGCTCGGTCATGCCGTCCTACTCCAGCGTCGACTGGACCGAGGACGGCACCGGCAACCCCATCAACATGCACGGCAACCGGGAGCTGATCACCGACACGCTGAAGGGCAAGATGGGCTTCGACGGCCTCGTCATCAGCGACTACAACGGCATCGACCACATCGGCGGCGACTTCCACTCCAACGTGGTCGACGGCGCCAACGCCGGCATCGACATGTTCATGCAGCCCAGCAACTACGCGGACTTCATCACCAACCTGGTGGCGGCGGTCAACGCCGACGAGGTGCCGATGAGCCGCATCGACGACGCCGTCAGTCGGATCCTCACCAAGAAGTTCCAGTTGGGGCTCTTCGAGCACCCGTTCACCGATCGCACCGACATCGACAAGATCGGCTCGCCCGAGCATCGCGCCGTGGCGCGCCGCGCGGTCGCTGAATCGCAGGTCCTGCTCAAGAACGATGACAAGACCCTGCCGCTGCGCAGCGACGGCCGCGGCCACAAGCACGACGGCACGGCGCCGATCTACGTCGCCGGCAGCAACAGCGACAACATCGGCAACCAGGCCGGTGGCTGGACGCTGACGTGGCAGGGCGGCTCGACCAACGTGATCCCGGGAACGACGATCCTGCAGGGCATCAAGGACGCGGCCGGCCAGCGCGAGGTCATCTCGAGCCCCGACGCCAGCGCGGCGATCCCTGAGGGCGCGACCGGCATCGTCGTCGTCGGCGAGACGCCGTATGCCGAGGGCTTCGGCGACGTCGGCGGCCCGCAGTGGGCGTTTGACCCGGGCGACAACAACGTGCCGCGTCCGCCGCAGACCATGACGTTGAACGACGCCGACAAGGCGGCCGTGGACAAGGTCTGGGCGGCGGCAGCCAAGTGCGTGGTGCTGGTGGTCTCCGGCCGGCCGCTGATCATCGATCCGACACAGCTGGACAACATCGACGCGCTGGTCGCCTCGTGGCTGCCGGGCAGTGAAGGGGAGGGCGTCGCCGATGTCCTCTTCGGGCGCCGGCCGTTCACGGGCAAGCTGCCGGTGACCTGGCCCAGGACGCTCGATCAGGAGCCGATCAACATCGGCGACGCCGACTACGACCCGCTGTTCCCATTCGGGTTCGGCCTGCGGACGCGGTGACGCGGTAGGACATGGACGCCGGGCGAGCGCGAAGCACCCTCGCGCTCGCCCGTGCTGCTCGCCATTCCCGGAACGGTGAGCCCGCACCGATAGCGTTCGCGCCCACGTCGTGCTGCTCGCCATTCCCAACGTCTCCGAGGGCCGTGACCTCGCAGCGGTCGCCGACATCGGCGCCGCCTACCTGCGCGGCGGGGCGCGGCTGCTCGACACCCACACCGACCGCGACCACCATCGCTCGGTCCACACGCTCGCGGCGCGCCCGGGCGTCCTGGCCGACGCGCTGGTCGAGGGCGCGCGCACCGCGGTGGTGCGGATCGATCTCCGCACCGAGCGCGGCATGCACCCGCATGTGGGCGCGCTGGACGTGGCGCCCGTCGTCTTCCTCGATGAAGCCCGGCGCGGTGCGGCGTGCGCCGAGGCGCTGACCGTGGCCGAGCGGCTCGGCGAGGAGGTCGGGCTGCCGGTCTTCTTGTATGGGTTGCTTGCCGAGGGCCGCACCCGCGCCTTCCTGCGCCGCGGCGGCCTGCCCGAGCTCACGCGGCGGATCGCCGCCGGCGAGCTGGCGCCCGACTTCGGTCCGGCGCGACCGCACCCGACCGCCGGCGCGGTCCTCGTCGCGGCGCGCCCGCCGCTGGTCGCCTTCAACCTGGAGCTGGCGCCGCCGGCCACGCTGGCCGATGCGCAGGCGATCGCGGCGCGTATCCGCGAGGGCGGCGCCGAAGGGTTGCCGGGCGTTCGCGCGCTCGGCCTAGAGCTGACCGCGCAGAGCGCGATCGCGCAGGTCTCGACCAACGTCGAGGACCATCGTGCGGTGCCGCTGGCGCGGCTCGTGGCCGCCGTGGCCCGGCGCGCGCCGGTCGCCGCGTGCGAGCTGGTCGGCCTCGCGCCGGCGGCCGCCTTCGACGGCTTCCCCGACAGCATGCCGATCAGGGGCCGCCGCACGCTCGAGGAGGCGCTCGGCGAGAGCCCCTGAGGAGCTATCGTCCAGGCCCATGGCCCAGACGAAGCGCAAGCGCCGGTCCAAGCATCGCGGCAACGCCGCGGGGTCGGTCGAGGTGCGTGGGCGGACGGGCCGCCAGGTCGAACCAGCCAAGGGCGGCAAGGGCAAGGGCGGCTCGGTCCGCCTGGACCGTCTTGACCGGCCACCGACGTGGCGCTCGGCGGCCAACCGCTCGGCGATCGCGACGGTGCTGTTCGTGGTCGTCATCACGCTGCTGCAGCACAATCTCCCGTCGGCGCTGGTCATCGGCCTGCTCATGTTCCCCGCCTACACCGGGCTTGGGTTCTACACCGACAAGCGCATCTACGACAAGCGTCAGGCCAAGAAGGCCGCAGGGAAGTCGTAGGCCGTGGACGTCCGCATGTTCACCGTGGGGCCGGTCCAGGAGAACGCCTTCCTGCTGCGGCGCGACGGCAGTGACCGCGCGCTCCTGGTCGATCCTGGGGAGGAGGCGCCCAAGCTGCTGGGCGCCATCGAGGCGCTCGGCGTCACGCTGGACGCGATCCTGCTCACCCACTGCCACTTCGACCACACCGGCGCGGTGGCACCGGTGGCCAAGGCGACCGGGGCCCCGGTCTACTGCCCGGAGATCGAGGTGCCGCTCCTGCAGGACATCATGGCCTACGTGCCGTGGCCGGGGTTCGGGCCGTTCGAGTCCTGGGACCCGGAACACACCGTCGCCGGCGGCGAGCGCCTGGAGCTGGCGGGCTACGACATCGACGTCCTCTTCACGCCCGGTCACAGCCCGGGCCATGTGACGTACGCGATCGCCGACGAGGCCGAGAGCGCGCCGACCGCGCTCTTCTCCGGTGACGTGTTGTTCCAGTCCTCGATCGGCCGCACCGACCTGCCCGGCGGCGACCACGCGACGCTGCTGGCGTCGATCGCCACGCTGCTGGAGCGCTTCGGCGACGACACCGTCGTCCATCCGGGCCACATGGGCCTGACGACGCTCGGCGCCGAGCGCGCGCACAACCCGTTCCTCACCGAGCTCTCGCAGACCTGATGGCCGAGAAGCCCCAGGCGCCGCGCGGCACGTACGACGTGCTGCCCGAGCAGGACGCCGCGCGCGCCGCGGTCGAGCACGCCGCGCGCGACATCCTCGGCGGCTCCGGCTACCGCCGGATCGAGACCCCGATCTTCGAGCACACCGAGCTCTTCGCCCGCGGTGTCGGCGCATCGACCGACATCGTCCAGAAGGAGATGTACACCTTCACCGACGCCGGCGACCGGTCGCTGACGCTGCGCCCGGAGGGCACCGCGCCGGTCATGCGCGCTTATGCCGAGCACGGCATGCACAAGCTGCCTCAGCCGGTGAAGTTGTGGTACTTCGGCCCGTTCTTTCGCCAGGAGAAGCCACAGGCCGGGCGCTTCCGGCAGTTCTGGCAGGTCGGCGCCGAGGCGATCGGCTCCGATGACCCGGCGGTCGACGCCGAGACGATCCTGCTGCTGCAGACGCTCATCTACGAGCTCGGCATCGAGAGCGTCACGCTGCGGCTCGGCTCGCTCGGCACGCCGGAGACGCGCGCGGAGTACCGGGACAAGTTGATCGCGCACTTGCGCGCCCACGAGAGCGAGCTGTCAGAAGACGTCCGTGCGCGGATCGATCTCAACCCGCTGCGCGCGTTCGACGCCGACCATCCGGGCACGCGCAAGGTGATGGCCTCGGCACCGCTGCTGCTGGACCATCTGACGCCCGAGGATGCCGAGCACTTCGCCGAGGTTCGCGCGCGCCTCGATGCCGCCGGCGTCGCGTACGTGATCGACCCGACGCTCGTGCGCGGCATCGATTACTACACGCGGACGCTCTTCGAGTTCACCTCTGACGCGCTCGGCGCGCAGTCGGGCGTCGGCGGCGGCGGGCGCTACGACGGCCTGGCCGAGGTGCTCGGCCTCAACCCGACGCCGGGCATCGGCTGGGCGGCGGGCGTCGAGCGGTTGCTGCTGGCGGGCGACCACAAGCCACGGCCACAGGCCGTCTGCGATCTCTACGTGGCCGGCACGTCGGTCGCCGCGTTCACCCTGGCCGCCGAGGCGCGCCGCGCCGGGCTCAACGTGCAGCTTGAGCTCGCGGGGCGCTCGCGCAAGGGCCAGCTCAAGCAGGCCGACCGATCCGGCGCGCGCCACGTCGCCATCTTCAGCGAAGACGAAGGGACCATCTTGAAGGACTTGGAGAGCGGAGAGCAGGAGGTGCTGGCGGCCGACGCGATCGTCGCCCGTGTCCTGCGTGGGAGGCACATCGGATGAGGCAGCCGCCGAAGGCCAACGGGTTCCGCGACACCTGGACCGGTGATCTCCGGGCGTCAGATGCCGATCCCACCCACCCCCAGCAGGTGCGCGTCGCCGGCTGGGTCCACCGCCGCCGCGACCACGGCGGGCTGATCTTCATCGACGTCCGCGACCGCAGCGGGATCGTCCAGCTCGTGTTCCACCCGGACACGAGTGGCGCAGCCTTCGCGGCGGCCGAGCGGCTGCGCTCCGAGCACGTGATCTCCGCGCTGGGCACCGTCGTCGAGCGCGAGCCGCAGAACAAGAACCCCAACATCCCGACCGGCGACGTCGAGATCTCCGTCACGGCGATGGACACGCTCGCCGAGGCCGAGACCCCGCCGTTCCCCGTCGACGAGGACATCGAGGTCGACGAGACGCTGCGGTTGACCAACCGCGCGGTCGATCTGCGTCGCGACGTCATGCAGCGCACGCTGGAGCTGCGCCACGCGATCGTCAAGACGATGCGCGACGTGCTCGACGAGCGCGACTTCTTGGAGATCGAGACGCCGATCCTCACGCGCTCGACGCCCGAGGGCGCCCGCGACTTCCTGGTGCCCTCGCGGCTGCAGCCCGGCGGCTGGTACGCGCTGCCGCAGTCGCCGCAGCTGTTCAAGCAGCTGCTGATGATCGCCGGTTACGAGCGCTACTTCCAGATCGCCCGCTGCTTCCGCGACGAGGACCTGCGCGGCTTCCGCCAGCCCGAGTTCACGCAGCTCGACCTCGAGATGTCCTTCGTCGAGGAGGCCGACGTCATCGAGGTCATGGAAGAGGTCATGACCAACATCTTCGCCTTGGTCGACGGCTTCGAGGTGGCGCCCGCTCCGTGGCCGCACATGACCTACGCCGAGTCGATGCTGCGCTACGGCAACGACAAGCCCGACACGCGCTTCGGCCTGGAGATCCACGACGTCGGCGAGCTGCTGCGCGGCTCGGAGTTCAAGGTCTTCGAGGGTGTGCTGGGGCGCGGCGGCGCGATCCGGGCGTTCAACGCGGGCGTGCGGGAAATGTCGCGCTCGGAGCTCGACGGGCTCAACGAGATCGTCCAGCGCTATGGGGCGAAGGCGGTCGCCCCGATCGTGGCCGGCGGAGACGCCGGCTGGCAGGGAAACCTGGCGAAGTTCTTCACGGCTGAGCAGATCGGCGCGGTCAACGCCGAGCTAGGGGCATCCGACGGCGACCTCTTGCTCTTTGTCGCCGATGCCGAGCCGACGGCCGCCGCCGCGATCGGCGCGCTGCGCCTGGAGCTCGGCGAGCGCTTCGGCCTGATTCCCGAGGGGCGCCATGACGTGCTCTGGATCACCGAGCCGCCGATGTTCGAGGCGACCGGTGACGCGGAGCTGCCGTGGACGGCGATCCACCATCCCTTCACGGCGCCGACCGGCACCGACTTCACCGACCCCGGCGCGCTCGGCTCGCGCGGCTACGACCTCGTCCTCGACGGCGTCGAGATCGGCGGTGGCTCGATCCGCATCCACGAGCAGGCCATCCAGGAGCAGGTCTTCGCGGTGCTCGGCATGGGCGAGGAGGAGGCCAACCGCCGCTTCGGCTTCCTACTCGACGCGCTCAAGCAGGGCGCGCCGCCGCACGGCGGCATCGCGATGGGCATCGACCGGATCGTGGCGATCCTCGCGGGGCGCGACTCGATCCGCGACGTCATCGCGTTCCCGAAGACCGCCTCAGGCGGCGATCCGCTGACCGGCGCGCCTGCGCCGGTGGACGACAAGCAGCTGCGCGAGCTGTTCGTCGCGAGCACGGCACCGCCGCCGGCGGTGCCGCAGGGCTGACGGCGAGGGCCGTAGGCCGCGCCGCGGGGCGAGCTACTTGGTGGTCTTGGCGGACTTCGCGTCGGCCGCGGACTCGCGGCGCGCGTCGCCGACGGTCTGGCGGACGACGGCGGCGTCGACGTAGCCGGTGAGCAGCGTCGCCTTGCCGTTGGTGCCGATCACGAGGATCGACGGGGCCGAGAGGATCTGCACGTCGGTGGTGATCGCCTCGTACTTGCCGACGTCCCCGATCGGGATGTAGGCCGAGACGATGTGCTTGGGGTCGGCCGCCGCAGCGCGGTGGACGGCCTTGCGGGCCGCGCGGTCATCCGCGCCGGCGCCGTGGAAGAGGATGACGAGCGTCTTGCCCTTGGTGAGGTACTTGAGCAGACGGTCGGACGGGTCGACGTCGGCGGCCTTGTTGGCGGCGGGCTTCGCGTTGACCGCGGCGGGCGCGGCGACCTTGGTGCCGGTCTTGACGGCGGCGACCGTCTTGGCCTTGGCCGGCGTCGTGCTCTTGACGCCCTTGCTCGCGGCCGGCGTCGCCTTGGCGACCGCGGGCTTGGCGGCAGCCGTGGGCTTGGCAGCGGCAGGCGCTGCGGCGGCGGGCTTGGCGGCAGGCGTCCCGGTGATCGTCGGGGCGCCCCCGGTGGCCTGCTGGATCTTCGCGTTGGTCGCGTCAGAGGTGGCTGACGCGCCCTTGGCCTTGTCGATGGCGCTCGTGAGGCCCTTGACGCCAGGCGCCACGGGCTCCGACTTGGCCGGGGTCACGGCGGCGGGCGTCGGCGCGGCCGTATCGGCGGCGGGCTTTGGCCTGAGCACCGTGAACCACATGCCGGCGAGCAGCACAACGGCCACGAGGGCGATCTGCATGGGGCGACTGACCTGGTCCACACCCGCGTTGTCGACCGCACCCCACCCGAAGTTGAGCCGGTCCACACCAATTGGACGCCCCGCGGGTTGCGCTCCCGCGGGTTTCGCCCCCTGGGCGAACACCCGCCGCGAAGCGAGCCCTCTGGGCGAGCCTTCGCCATAGACTCAACCCCGACGTGCCCGATGAGCGCTTCGCAGAGCACCTGAGCCACCCAATCGGTCGCGGCCACACGCCCGCAGGCTCCTATGCGGGCGTGGCCGGCGGGGCCGCCTGTGGCGATCTCGTCACGATCCGCCTGACGGTCTCGGGCGAGCGCGTGACCGACGCGGGCTTTGAGGCCTCGGGCTGCGGTGCGGCGCTGGCTGCCGGCAGCGCCGCGGTCGAACTGGTCCGCGACGCCTCGATCTTCGACGCCGCGCGCGTGGGGACGGCGGCGATCGCGCAGGAGCTGGGCGGCCTCAGCGTCGGCAAGCTCCATGCGGCCGACCTCGCCGCCGACGCGCTGCACCAGGCGCTCGGCGCCGCGGTCGCCCAGGAGGCTGCCGCGACGCCGTCGGCCGGTCGCACGCTGATCGCGATGTCCGGCGGCGTCGACAGCACGGTCGCCGCCGTCCTGCTCGCCGCCACCCACGAGGAGGTCGTCGCCGTCACGCTCGAGCTCTGGCGTGACCCCGAGAACGACGCCGAGGCCTCGTGCTGCTCGGCCAGCGCCGTGCGCTCGGCGCGGGCGATCGCCCATCGCATGGGCTTGGCGCATTTCACGCTGGATCTGCGCGCCGGCTTTCGCGCCGGCGTCGTCGACCCGTGGCTGGCCGAGCATGCTGAGGGTCTGACGCCCAACCCATGCGTGCGCTGCAACGGCGAGGTCCGCCTCGACGCGATGGTCGACTTCGCCGATCGCCTCGGCGCCGCCACGCTGGCCACCGGCCACTACGCGCGCCGCGCGCCCGACGGCCTGCTGCGCGCCGCCGCCGATGACGCCAAGGACCAGACCTACATGTTGGCCGCGCTGAGCCGCGCGACGCTGCAGCGGCTGCGCTTCCCGCTCGGGGAGCTGACCAAGCCCGAGGTTCGCGCGCTCGCGCGCGAGCACGACCTGCCGGTGGCCAGCAAGCCCGATTCTCAGGACCTCTGCTTCCTGGCCGGCACCGGCCGCGAGCGCTTTCTGGCCCGCCACGGTGGCCTGCGTGAGCGTCCCGGCGCGATCGTCGACCGCGCGGGCCACGAGCTCGGGCGCCATCGCGGCCACTTCCACTACACCGTGGGCCAGCGCCGCGGCCTGGAGGTCGCGGCCGCCGAGCCGCTCTACGTGCTGGCGACCGATGCGCGCTTCAACACCGTGACCGTCGGCCCGCGGACGGCGCTCGACGTCGACCGCGTCGCGCTGCGCGGCGTGCGGCTGCATCGCGACGCGACGGAGGTCGACGGCGTCCGTTTGCGCTACCACGCGAAGATCCTGCCCTGCCGTCTGCAGGACGATGGCACCGTGCTGTTGTCGGAGCCGTTCTCGGCCCCCGCACCGGGCCAGACGGCCGTGCTGCTGGCGGGGGATGTCGTCATCGGATGTGCGACGATCGCAGCGTGACGTCCGACGAGATCCGCGAGTCCTTCCTGTCGTACTTCGAGCAGCGCGACCACAAGCGCCTTCAGAGCGCGTCGCTGGTGCCTGCCTCCTACGATCCGTCGGTCCTGCTGACCACCGCGGGCATGCACCCGCTCAAGCCGTACTTCCAGGGCCTCGAGGCACCGCCGCACCATCGTCTGACCAGCTGCCAGAAGTGCTTTCGCACGCCGGACATCGACGTTGTCGGCACGACGACCCGCCACCTCACGTTCTTCGAGATGCTCGGCAACTTCTCGCTCGGCGATTACTTCAAAGAGGGCGCCGCAGAGTTCGCGTGGGAGTTGTCGCTCAACGGCTTCGGCTTTGACCCTAAGCGCATCTGGGTGACGGTCTTCGAGGGCGATGAGGAGCTCGGCCTCGGCCCCGACGAGGAGGCGATCGCGGTCTGGGAGAAGATCGGCGTCCCGCGTGAGCGCATCGTCCTGTGCCCGCGCTCGGAGAACTTCTGGCAGGCGGGGGAGACCGGGCCCTGCGGGCCGTGCTCGGAGCTCTACTACGACCGCGGCTTGGAGTGGGGCACCGAGGACGACCTGCCCGGCGGCGAGAACGAGCGCTTCCTCGAGTACTGGAACCTGGTCTTCATGCAGTACAACCAGGATCCGGTCGGGACCCTGACGCCGCTGCCCAACCAGAACATCGACACCGGCCTGGGCCTCAACCGCATGGCCTTGATCCAGCAGGGCGTCGACTCGATCTTCGACACCGACCAGTTCGTGCCGTTGATGGAGCTGGGCAGGTCGCTGGCTAGGAACGAGATCGACGAGCGCGCGCTGCGCATCCTCGCCGACCACTCGCGCGGCATGACCTTCATGATCGCGGACGGCGTTGTGCCCTCCAACGAGGACCGCGGCTACGTGCTGCGCCGGCTGATGCGCCGCGCGATCGCCCAAGGCCATCGCCTTGGCTTCGAGGGCGAGTTCCTCCCCAAGTACGTCGACGTCGTGATGGCGACGATGGGCGCCGCCTACCCGGAGCTGGCGCGCGAGCGCGACGCGATCCTGCGCTGGGTCACGGCCGAGGAGCAGGGCTTCGGCCGCACGCTGGAGACCGGTCTGGCGATGCTCGACGAACTGCTCGCGCGCGGTGCGGTCAGCGGCGAGGATGCCTTCAAGCTCCATGACACCTTCGGCTTCCCGATCGACCTCACGGTCGAGATCGCGGGTGAGCGCGAGGTCCCGGTCGACATCGCCGACTTTGACACGCGCATGGAGGAGCAGCGCCTGCGCTCCTCGGCAGGCGCGGGCACCCAGGAGCGCGTCGGGGCCAAGCAGGAGGTCATCCGCCAGCTCTCCGAGGAGCCCACGGAGTTCACCGGCTACGAGCATCTGGAGGAGCGCACGACGGTCGCCGGTGTCCTGGAGCAGGGCGGGCGCATCTTCGTGAAGCTGGGCAGCTCGCCGTTCTACGCCCAAGGCGGCGGGCAGGTTTCCGATACGGGAGTTGTCGAGACCGAGGACGGCGCGTTCCGCGCGACCGTCAACGAGGTGCTGCGCTCCGGCGAGGACCAAGCGGTTGTGCTGGAGGGAGACGGTCCCACTCACCCCTCGCTGAAGGCGGGCGAGAAGGTCGTCGCGCGCGTCGACCGCGCTGCGCGCCAGGCCACGCAAGCCAACCACACCGCCACCCACCTGCTGCACGCCGCGCTGCGCGAGGCGCTCGGCACGCACGTCCGCCAGGCCGGCTCCTACGTCGGGCCCGACAAGCTGCGCTTCGACTTCACCCACGGCACGCGGCTCTCGTCCGAGGAAGTCACCCAGGTCGAGGACCGCGTCAACGGCTGGATCCTGGCCAACGACCCCGTGCGCCCGATCACCACGACGCTCAAGGAGGCCCAGGAGCTCGGGGCGATGGCGCTCTTCGGCGAGAAGTACGGCGACGTCGTGCGGATGGTGCAGATCGGCGGCGGCGAGTACTCCCGCGAGCTTTGCGGCGGCACCCACGTGCGCGCGACGGCCGAGATCGGCGTCTTTCGGATTGTCAGCGAGGGCTCGAGCGCGTCCAACGTGCGCCGGATCGAGGCGGTCACCGGCCCGGAGGCCGTGACGCTGCTGCGCTCCCACGACGCGCTGATCCGCGAGGCGGCGGGCGAGCTGCGCACGTCGCCCGAGCAGGTGCCGGCCAAGGTCGCCGACCTCCAGGCGCAGCTCAAGGCCGCGGCGAAGGCGCACTCGTTCGGATCCAATGGCGCTGTCGACGTCGACGCACTGGCGGGACAGGCCGACGAGCTGTCGGGCGTTCGCGTGTTGACCACGACGGTCGCGGTGCCCGACGCCAAGGCACTGCTCGACGCCACCGACCGCATCAAGAACGTGCTCGGCGACGCGGCGATCGTCCTCGGCGCCGTCACCGATGGCAAGGTCGCGCTGATCGCCTCGGTCGCGCCGTCGCTCGTGGCGCGCGGGATCAAGGCGGGCGAGCTCGTCAAGGTCGCCGCGCAGGTCGTCGGAGGTGGGGGCGGAGGGCGCGACACGATGGCCCAGGCCGGCGGGCGCGATCCCGAGAAGCTCGACGATGCCCTCGCGGCGGCCCGCGCGCACATCGAAAACGCGTTGGCTTCGTGAGACACCGTCCGCAGTTGCTGATTCTCTAGCCTCATGCGCGTGCTGGCGCTGGACTACGGCTCGGCCCGGTGCGGCGTTGCCGTGAGCGACCCTACGGGGACGCTGGCGACGCCCATCGACCACATCGAGCGACCGGGGACCCGCAAGGGCCTGGTCCGCGTCGCCGATCTCGCTCGCGAGCGTGAGGTGGCGCGGATCGTCGTCGGTCTGCCGCTCGGCCTGTCGGGCCGTGACACCGACCAGACGCGCGAGACGCGCGAGTGGGCCGACCGCCTGCGCGAGCGCGTCAAGCCGATTCCGGTCGAGCTCTACGACGAGCGCTTCACCACCGCGATCGCGGCGAAGTCCGGCGACACACGCACCAGCGAGGACTCGCGCGCGGCCGCCGTGCTGCTCGAGGACTGGCTGGCGCTGCACGGAGGAGAGCTGACGTGACGCCGCTGTTCGGAGGCAAGAAGGACGATGGGGGCGCTGCCGAGCGCGCGCGCAGCGCCGCCGAGCGCGAGGTGGCGCGGCTGGAGCGCGAGCGCCGGCGCGCAGAACGCGAGGGGCGCACGCCGCCACCGGTCCCCGAGTCTGAGCCGGCCGCGGTCGAGCCGGAACCCGTCGCGTTCGAGCCGGAACCCGAGGTCTACGAGCCAGAGCCCGTCGCCTACGAGCCTGCACCAGAGCCGGTCTCCGAGCTGCCGGCCGAGCCGGCCTACGAGGCTGCGTTCGAGCCCGTCGCCGAGCCGGCATGGGAGCCCAAGCCCGAACCGGTCACCGTCCCGCCCGAACCGTTCGAGCACGATCACGAGACCGAGCTGCATCCAAAGGTCGAGGCGCCTGCGGGCGTCAAGCGCGTCACCGCGCCCTCGGTCGGCGACCTGCCCCAGGTCGGCGGCCCCCGACCCACGCCGCCCGGACCCGTCCGTGGGCCGGCCGGCCGGCGCACGCGCCGTCGTGACCGTCCCGCCAAGGTCCCGCGCCAGCGCGGCCTCCCGCGCTCGCGGCGCGGCGCTCGCCGCCTGATCCCGCTGCTCTTGCTGCTCCTTGTCGTCGTGGCAGGGTGGTTTGCCTACCGCATCTGGCAGCCCGGCCACGGTGACGGCGATGCCAAGCGCCCGATCGCCGTCGTGATCGCGCCCGGCGCCACCGCCGGGGAGATCGCCGACGAGCTTGCCGACCAGGGCGTCATCGACTCGGCGTTCTACTTCAACATCCGCTCGCGCATCTCGGGCAAGCGCGGTGACTTGAAGGCCGGGCGCTTCACGCTGCAGCGCGACATGAGCTACGGCGCCGCGCTGGACGCGCTGACGCAGAACCCGGCGGCGGCGCCGACGGTCAAGGTCACGATCCCCGAGGGCCGCTCGATCGCCGAGACCGCGGCAATCGTCCGTCAGACCGCGCTGAGCGGCAGCTACCTAAAGGCCGCGCACCGCAACCCGCGCGAGGTCAAGGGCTTCAAGAGCTACGGCGTGCCGCGCGGCACCCGCACGCTGGAGGGCTTCCTCTTTCCGGCGACGTATGAGCTCAAGCGCAAGTCCACCGCCCGCGACCTCACCGCCCAGCAGCTGGCGACCTTCAAGCGCACCTTCGATCCGCTCGATCGCAAGGCCGCCCACCGCAAGAACCTCAGCGACTACGACGTGCTGATCATCGCCTCGATGATCGAGCGCGAGGCGCAGATCGCCAAGGACCGCCGGCTGATCTCGGCCGTCATCTACAACCGCCTGAAGCAGCACATCCCGCTCGGCATCGACGCGACGCTGCGCTACCACCTCAACAACTGGTCGCGGCCGCTCAGGCAGTCCGAGTTGCAGCAGGACTCGGTCTTCAACACGCGGACGCGCCAGGGCCTGCCGCCGACGCCGATCGGCAGCCCCGGGCTCGCCTCGATCCAGGCGGCGCTGAACCCGGCCAAGGTCAATTACCTGTTCTACGTCGTCAAGCCCTGCGGCAATGGCGCGCACGCCTTCTCGTCGACCGACGCCCAGTTCACCAAGGACGTGCAGGCCTACAACCGCAAGCGCGCGCAGCTCGGCGGCAAGGACCCGTCGCACTGCTAGTGGTCTCATGAAGCGCCTCGGGGTCCTGGGCTGGCCGGTCTCCCACAGCCGCTCGCCGCAGATGCACAACGCCGCGCTGGCCCAGCTCGGCCTCAAGGACTGGCACTACCAGCGGCTGCCGGTCCCTCCCGAGGTCTTCGAGGAGACCGTGCGCGGGCTCCCTGCCGCGGGCTTCGTCGGCGCCAACGTCACGATCCCGCACAAGGAGGCGGCGCTCGCGCTGGCCGACGAGGCCACCGACGCCGCCCGCGCGATCGGCGCGGCCAACACGCTGAGCTTCGGGGTCGACGGTGCCATCTCCGCCGCCAACACCGACGCGCCAGGGATCCTGACGGCGCTCGCGGCGATCGACCGAGCGCCGGCCGGCCAGACCGCGCTGGTCCTCGGCGCCGGCGGCTCAGCGCGCGCGGTCGCCTACGCGCTGCGCGAGGCGGGCGCGGCTCGCGTCGCGGTCTGGAACCGATCATCAGACCGCGCTGTCGCGCTGGCCTCCGACCTCGGCGTTGACGCCGTTACTCGGCCGATCACCGCCGACCTGTTGGTCAACTGCACGAGTGTCGGGCTGGCGGACGGGAACTTCAAGGATCTGCCGATCGACGCCGATGCGCTGGGCACATATGCAACCGTGGCGGACCTGGTCTACCGGGCCGGCGGCACCGAGCTGATCGCGACAGCGAGCAGTGCAGGATGCGCGGTGGTCGGTGGCCTCGAGGTCCTCGTCCGCCAGGGTGCGTTGAGCTTTCAGGCCTGGACCGGCCTCCAAGCGCCCATTGACGTGATGCGAGACAGCGCTCGCGGAGCGTTCCCCGACTCCCATGACCCCGGAACCAGCGACTCACCTGACCGCCGTGCCGCCGATCCCCGGCGCCCCGGTCGATGATGTCGTTGCCGGCGCCACCGTCGCGCCACCGTCGGTCGCAGCGTCCGCGGTACCCGCCCCGTCCAACGAACGTCCAGCGGACTGGAACGGCATCACGCCGCCCCGCCGCACCGGCGGCGGCAGCGCCCGCTTCCTGACCGACGTCATCGTCGAGCTCGGCTTCGTCGACCGCCCGCGCGTCGAGCAGGCCGTCGAGGCGGCGCGCGCCACCGGCACCACGCCCGAGGCCGTCCTGCTCGACCAGGGCGCGCTGTCGATGGAGAACCACGCCCGCGCGGTCGCCGAGCGCCACGGCCTCGACCACCTCGACCTGTCGGTCTTCCACATCGACATGTCGGCGGCCAACCTGATCGCCCCGCAGGCGGCCAAGCGCTACGAGGCCGTGCCGGTCTCCTTCGCCGGCGAGCGCGGCCTGCTGATCGCGATGGCCGACCCGGCCAACGTCCTGGCCGTCGACGACATCGCGTTGATGACCGGCTACGAGGTCCGCGTCGCGGTCGCCTCGCGCGAAGACATCGCGACGCTGATCTCGCGCCAGTCGCGCCTGGAGCATGTCGCGGCCACGGCCGAGATCGATCTCAGCAGCGACGAAGACGGCATCGGCGAGATCGTCGACCTGCGCGAGTCGGCCGATGACGCGCCGGTCATCAAGCTCGTCAACCAGATCGTCGCCCAGGCCGCCGAGCAGGGCAGCTCAGACATCCACTTCGAGCCCGAGGACGGCTCGATGCGCGTGCGCTTCCGCATCGACGGCGTGCTGGTCGAGACGATGACCGTGCCGCGACGCATGGTCTCGGGCGTCGTCTCGCGCCTGAAGATCATGAGCGACCTGGACATCGCCGAGCGTCGCCTGCCCCAAGACGGCCGCGTCGGCCTCAGCCTCGACGGCCGCCACATCGACCTGCGCGTGGTGACGCTGCCGTCGGTCCACGGCGAGAACATCGTCATCCGCATCCTGGACAAGTCCAACGTCCAGTTCGACTTCGAGAAGCTCGGCATGGGGGAGAGCGACGCCGCGCGCTTTCAGAAGGCGTTTCACCAGGCCTACGGTGCCGTGCTCGTCACCGGCCCGACGGGCTCGGGCAAGTCCACGTCCTTGTATGCGGCGGTGGGCGAGCTCAACACGCCCGAGAAGAACATCATCACGATCGAGGATCCGGTCGAGTACCAGCTCGAGGGGGTGACCCAGGTCCAGGTCAACAAGAAGGCCGGCCTGACCTTCGCCAACGGCCTGCGCGCGATGATGCGCGCCGACCCCGACATCATCATGGTCGGCGAGATCCGCGACGCCGAGACGGCGAAGATCGCGATCGAGGCCGCGCTGACCGGCCACCTCGTGCTCTCCACGCTGCACACCAACGACGCGCCGACGTCGATCACGCGCCTGGTCGAGATGGGCATCGAGCCGTTCCTGGTGGCCTCGGCGGTGGACTGCGTGATCGCCCAGCGGCTGTGCCGCACGCTCTGCTCGCACTGCAAGCAGCGCACGATCATCTCCTCGGCCGTGCTGCTCGACCACGGCTTCCGCTCGCACGTCGACATCGAGGCCTACGACCCCAAGGGCTGCTCGCGCTGTGGCGGCTCGGGCTACAAGGGGCGGATCGGCCTCTACGAGGTCATGACGATCACCGACGAGATCCGCCGCCTGGCGATCGAGCGCGCGCCGGCCGACCGCATCGCGGAGGTCGCGATGCGCGACGGCATGCGCCGCCTGCGCGACGACGGGCTGGAGAAGGTCCGCCAGGGCCGGACCTCGATCGCCGAGGTCTCGCGCGTTACGGGCACGGGCTAGCGCAGCGGCAGCGCGAGCACCTGGCCCACGGTCGGGATGCCCCAATCGCTGTGGGGCTCCTCGTCGAGGAGCGTGAAGCCGCGGCGGTCATAAAGCCGGCGCGCGCCGACCAGCGGCGCGTTGGTCCACAGCGTCAGGCGGTTGTAGCCGGCGTCGCGGGCAAAGGCGATGCAGGCGTCGATCAACCTGCCGCCCACCCCGAGGCTGCGCGCGAACGGCTCGACGAGCAGCAGGCGCAGCTTCGCGTCGCCCGGCTCATCGCCGCGCACGCAGAGCACGCAGCCCGCCGCGGCGCCCTCGACCTCGGCGACCCACGCGCGCTCGGGCGTCTGCGCGCTCGCGGTGCTCCCCGCCGCGAAGTCGGCGATCACCCGGGCGACGAGCGCCTCGAAGCCAGCACCCCATCCGAACTCCTCGGCATAGAGGACACCATGACGGGCGACGATCCAGCCCAGGTCGCCCGGACCAGGCGCACGCAGGGTCACCTCCGTTTGGTCTGCCGGCACGCCGCCGACGGTACTGCGCCCGTCCATTCCGGCCGGCGCGGCTCAAGAACAGTGGTCCATGCGTCGACCATCGTGGCGATGCGGATCGATTTCGCCCAGCTCCTCCTCGACGTCCTCGAGCGTCGTGCCTCCGACTTGCACATCACGGCGGGATCACATCCCATGATCCGCGTCCGTGGTCGCCTGACGTCGCTGGAGGACTATCCGGTCCTCGACCCGACGGACACCCGCGAGATCATCTACGGGATCCTCAGCAACGATCAGCGCCAGCGGCTTGAGACCGATTGGCAGCTCGACTTCGCCTACGCGATCCCCGGCACGGCTCGCTTCCGCGTCAACGCCTACATGCAGCGTTCGGCGATGGCCGCGGCGTTCCGCCTGATCCCGTCGGTCATCACCAAGATCGACGACCTCGGCCTGCCGCCCGTCGTCCATGACTACTGCAAGAAGCCGCGCGGCCTGGTGCTCGTCACCGGCCCGACGGGCTCGGGCAAGTCCACCTCGCTGGCCGCGATGATCGACGAGATCAACGAGACCCGCGAGGAGCACATCCTCACGATCGAGGACCCGATCGAGTTCCTGCACTCCCACAAGAAGTGCATGGTCAACCAGCGTGAGCTGGGCTCCGACGCGCAGGGCTTCGGGCTTGCGCTCAAGGGCGCGCTGCGCCAGGACCCCGACGTCATCCTCGTCGGCGAGATGAGGGACCTGGAGACGATCTCCACCGCGCTGACCGCGGCGGAGACCGGCCACCTCGTCTTCGCAACGCTGCATACCCAGAGCGCGCCGCAGACGGTCGACCGCATCATCGACGTCTTCCCCAGCCACCAGCAGGATCAGGTCCGCACGCAGCTGTCGGTCGCCCTGCAGGGCGTCATGACCCAGACGCTGATCCCGTCGGCCGACGGCGCCTCGCGCGTCGTGGCCTGCGAGACGCTGGTGCCGACCCCCGCGGTCCGCAACCTGATCCGCGAGGGCAAGACCCACCAGATCCTCTCGGCGATGCAGACCGGCGGCGGCGTCGGCATGCAGACCCTGGACACCGCGCTCGCCGCGCTCGTCCGCGCCGGGCGCATCACCCAGCGCCAGGCCGAGCAGCGGTCCTCCACGCCGGAGGAGCTCAAGCGGCTCTCCAGCGGCCTCGGCGGATTGCAGGCGGCATAGGCCATGTCCACCTACGTCTTCAAGGCGATGGACCTCACGGGCGCGAAGGCGTCCGGAGAGGTGGAGGCCGAGAGCAAGCAGGTCGTCTCCGACCAGCTCAAGCAGCGCGGGCTGATCGTCCTCGACATCGCCGACAAGCACGCCTCCAAAGAGCTGGCGATCCCGTTCTTCAACCGGATCAAGCCCGCCGACCTGACGATCATGACCCGCCAGCTGGCGACCATGGTCAACAGCGGCATGACGATCCTGCGGGCGCTCTACGTGCTCGAGGCGCAGACCGAGAACGACAAGTTGGTCGAGGCGATCTCGCTCGTCCGCAAGGACGTCGAGGCCGGCCTGCCGCTGTCTGACGCGCTGGAGCGCCACCCCAAGGTCTTCAACCAGCTGTTCGTCGCCATGACCCGCGCCGGTGAGACCGGCGGCGTCCTGGACTCCGCGCTGATGCGCGTCGCCGACCAGCTCGAGGCTGCCGACTCGCTGCGCCGTCAAGTCAAGGCCGCGATGGCCTACCCGATGGTCGTCATGGTCTTCGCGTTCAGCGTGCTGATCGCGCTCGTCGTCTTCCTCGTGCCGGTCTTCGTCGGCACGTTCAAGCAGTTCGGCGGCGACCTCCCGACCATCACCAAGTTCACCGTCGGGCTCTCCAACGCGATCACCGGCTACTGGTACGCCTTCATCATCGGCGGCTTCGCCGCGAGTTGGGGCTTCAAGAAGTGGAAGGCCACCGACGGCGGCCGCAAGCTGTGGGACACCTTCAAGCTGCGCATCCCGATGAAGATCGGCGACATCGTGCAGAAGATCGCGCTCGCCCGTTGGTCGCGCACGCTGTCGGCGCTCGTCAGCGCCGGCGTGCCGCTCATGTCGGCCCTGGAGATCACGGGCCAGACCGCGGGCAACTGGTGCGTCGAGAAGGCGATGGCCGACGTCATCGACAGCGTCCGCCAGGGCGGCACGATCGCCGAGCCGCTCAAGAACGCCCCGGTCTTCCCCGGCATGGTGTCGCACATGATCGGCGTCGGCGAGGAAACCGGCGCGATGGACACCATGTTGTCCAAGATCGCGGACTTCTACGAGGACCAGGTTGGCGCCGCCGTCAAGCAGCTGGCCTCCATCCTCGAGCCGGTGATGATCGTCCTGGTCGGCGGCATGGTGGGCTTCATCGTCATCTCCATGTACATGCCGCTCTTCAAGGTCTACGACGCGATCAAGTAACGCCCTTACGGGCAGGGAGGCGCGCGCTGCGCGCCAACAGCAACGACGACGGGCGCCTGGGAGGGCGCCCGTCGTCGTTGTGGCAACCCCGATCCGGCGCCATCTTGCGAGACTGCCGGGCGTGCGTCGGCCGATCGGCATTCTCGCGGGCAGTGCCGCGACTCTCGGGGCGGTCTTCGCGCTGTCGGCGTGTGGTCAGACCGACGACACGCTGAACTTCGGCGCCTTCACCGATTGCGCGAAGGTCGGGCGGCCGGTCGTGACCGACGATCCGGCCGGCGACCAGCGCACGAGCAAGGGCGTCAAGGCCAGCGCCGAGCCCAAGGGCGACCTGCTGCATCTGCGCGTGGCCAAGAGCCCGACGCAGCTGTGCGCGGAGTTCACCGCCGACGCGCCGATCCGGCCCTACGTCGCGTTCGTGCTGACGATGCGCCCGCAGGCTGCCGACGCGCCCGTGGTCCAACTGGAGGCCAGCGTCCTGGCCGGCCAAGCGCCCGAGGTCCTGCTCGACAGCACCGGCACCGGCCAGCACTTCCACAAGATCAAGGCGACGGTCGGCATCAGCGGCCACCGCCTCTCGATCCTGGTCGCGCGTGAGCCGTTTGACCAGCGCGGCGTCGGCGCGATCTTCCGCTCCTTCCGCTTCCAGGCCCGCAGCGCGGTCGCGGCGCCGGACGCGGGCCGGCTGACCGATTGCATGCCCGTCTGCGAATAGCGCGCCGCTGCGCAATTGGTGCACGTTCGGTCCTCGCGGCGCTCGAAAACCTGTGCAAGAAGGATTGCCGGACCTCAGGTTGCTTGACAAGGCGGCCGACCATCGTGTTGTGGAGCAGCAGCACGCAGACATCAGCGTTGCCCCGAGGTCCTGGCTCTGCCCGGAGCCCGCGGATCGTGTCCGTGCTGTTGACATGGAGGAGCGGCTGAGGCCGTTTCGCCGGGCGTCGTTCATCGTGCTCGCGATCGCGCTGCTGCTCTGCGGCCATTGGGTCGGCTGGTGGGAGCTGCTGCCGCTCGCCGTCGCCGTGGTGGGCTTCTTGATCGTCGATCGCTCGTTGGCCACCGCGGCGCGACCCGAGTTCACGATCGCCGCGGCGTGGCTGATCTCAGAGCTCGCCATCGCTGGCAGCATCGCCCTGACCGGCGGCCCGCGCAGCCCGGCCGTGGCCTGGCTGGTCATCCCGCTCGTCACGCTGCCGGCCCGCTTCAACAGCCGCGCGGTCGCCGTCGGCGTCGGGGTCGTCACGCTCTTGCTGCTGGCGACGACCTTCGGGGTCGATACGCCCTACATCATCGACCACCCACAGTCGATCATCGCGCCGATAGCCCTGATCGGCGCCGTCGCGCTGCTCTCCTCGGCGTTGATGAAGTCCGACCTCGAGCACCGCAGCTCATCGGTCATCGATCCGTTGACGGGGATGTTGAACCGCAACGCGCTGCAGACGCGCATCGCCGAGCTGGTCCAGCAGGCCGCCATCCTGCGTGAGCCGGTCGCGCTGATCGTCGGCGACTTGGACAACTTCAAGGCCATCAACGATGGCCATGGCCACGCTGCCGGCGACGTCGTGCTCAAGGACGTGGCCTACCGGATGCGCAAGGCCTTGCGCGCCTACGACCTCGCCTACCGCCTCGGCGGCGAGGAGTTCCTCATCATCCTGCCGGGTGCCGACAGCATCCAGGCGACCGCGGTCGCCGAGACGCTGCGCAGCGCCATCGGCAACGAGCCGATCGCCGGGCTGATGGTCACGATCTCCTTCGGCGTCAGCGCCTCGGAGCCGGGCGAGTTCGCCTACGACGACATCTTCGCCGAGGCCGATCTCGCGCTCTACCGCTCAAAGCAGGACGGCCGCAACCGCGTGCGCGTCAGCACCGACCCACCTACCCATGAGCGTCCGGTGGCCGCCGAGCTGCCGCTCGTGGCCTAGCTGCTGCGCCGCCGCGCTACTCGCTGATCTCGAGCCGCTTGTCGGTGCCGACGCGCAGCGCGCGCCGCCCGGCAAACAGCTCCAGCAGCTCGATGCCGACGACCTCGCGCCGCCAGCCCTGCAGCGTGCGCACGTCGGGCTCGCCGCCGCCCTCGCGGACCGACGTGACGATCTTCTGCAGGTCCGCGCGCGCCGCGATCAACTCATAGGCCAGCTCGGACTCCATCGCCCTGGTACGCACGAGCGCCTCGCCGAGGGCGATCAGCGGCGCGTCCTCGGCGTCGGGTTGGGTGGGGCGGACGCCCTCGACGGCGATCGGCTCGCGCTCCCGCCCGCGGGCGACCGCCTCGACGATCGCCTTGCCACGACGGTGCAGCGTCGCGTCGTTGAGGCCACGGATCTGGCGCAGGCGGTCGACGCTTTGGGGACGGCGCTTGGCGATCTCGATCAGCGCCGCGTCGTGCAGGATGCTCGACACCGGCCGGTCGCCCTCGCGTGCGGCCTCCTCGCGCCACTGCACCAGCTCGCGCGCGACCGCGCGCTGGGGCGGGTCGAGCGAGTTGACGCGCGGCAGCTTGCCGAAGACGACGTCGAGATCGCGCTTGTCGTCGATCGCCTCGAAGGCCCGGCACTCCTCGCGGGCCCACTCGAGGCGGTCGAGCTCGGTGAGCCGGTCTTGCAGCGCGCTCGCCAGCTGCAGCAGGTGCAGGACGTCCTCGCGGGCGTAGCCGAGCTGCTCCTCGGTCAGCGGCCGGTCGTCCCAGCGCGTGAAGGATGCGGACTTGCGCAGCTTGACGCCGAGCATCTCCTTCAACAACGGCTCGTAGCCCAGCTGGGCGCGCATGCCGGCAAAGCCGGCGGCGACCTGCGTGTCGAAGACGTTGCGCACCGGGGCGCCCCAGTCGCGGCGCAGCAGCGCCACATCCTGGCGGGCGGCGTGCAGGACGATCTCGATCTCGGGGGCGGCCAGCACCTCGGCCAGCGGCGCCGGGTCGTACTCCTCGGTCAGCGGGTCGAGAACGATGACCTCGGAGCCGCCTTCGCCATCGTCGAGGGCGATCTGGGCAAGGCAGAGCAGGGGCTGATAGCGGCCCTCGCCCATGAACTCCGTGTCGATGCCGAGGCGCCCGGTCTCTCGGGCACGTGCGGCGATGTCTGCGGTCGACCACGACATGGGCGCGCACGCTATCCGCATTCACACCGTGGGGCGGCGCGGGCGGGGCCCTGAGGGGTCAGACCCCGGGCAGGGGACCGGACGGCGGCGCGGCGAAGCGATCGGCGTCGAAGCGGGCGACGAGCTCGGCGGGGGAGGGCCGTTCGCCCGGCGCGGCCAGGCCGATCGAGGCGGCCAGGTGGGCGCGCACGTCGGCGGCGCTCTCACCCTGGTCGATGCGATCGGCGAGGGTGACCGCGCCATGGCGTTTGGCCAGGCGGGCGCCGTCGTGGCCGAGCACGAGCGGCACGTGGGCAAACGATGGGGCGGTGAGCTCCAGACGTGCGGCGAGCCAGAGCTGACGCGGGGTGGAGTCGAGCAGGTCGTCGCCGCGGACAACCTCGCCGACGGCTTGGGCGCCGTCGTCGACGACGACGGCCAAGTTGTAGGCGAACGCTCCGTCGTTGCGGCGCACGACGAAGTCGTCGACCACGCCTTGCTGTGGGCCGTGCAGGCGATCGACGAACGTGATCAGTGCGTCCCGGGCGTCGACGCGCAGCGCGGGCGGTCGCCCGGAGGCTTCGCGCTCGGCGCGCTGCGCGGTCGTCAGTCGCCGGCAGGTGCCGGGATAGTGGCCCTCGGGCAGCGGACCGTGCGGTGCTGAGGCCGCCTCGCGGATCTCCGCTCGCGTGCACCAGCACGGATAGAGCGCGCCATCGGCGGCGAGCTGCTCCAAGGCCGCACCGAAGAGCTCCAGCCGCTCGGACTGGCGCACGACCGGACCGTCCCAGTCCAGCCCGATCGCCGCGAGATCGGCGAGCTGCTCGGTCTCGAAGTGCGGGCGCACCCGGCCGGTGTCGAGATCCTCGACGCGCAGGAGAAACGGCGCGCCCTGGGCGCGGGCGTAGAGCCACGCCAGGAGCGCGGTGCGCAGGTTGCCGAGGTGCAGCGTCCCGGTCGGCGACGGCGCGAAGCGCCCGGTCCGGTTCGGTGTCGGGCTCAGCCGAAGACCTCGGCGAAGCCGTCGCGCCAAGGGCGCGGCGCCCAGTTCAAGGCGGCGCGCGCCCGGCCGTTGGCGTTGCCCGGCAGCGTCGTGGAGTAATAGACCAGGGCGTCGCCGGCCAGCCGCCGCGCCAGCCACGCAGGCACCTTGCGTGGTGCCTTGGCCCCAAGCAGCCGCGCGGCCTCGGGGACCCACTCACGCGAGGTGGCGGGCGTGTCGTCGGTGATGTTGTAGACGCCCGGCGTGCCATGGTCCAGCGCGCGCACGGTGGCCGTGACGGCGTCGTCAAGGTGGACGAACGACATACGTCCTTCGCCGCTGCCGATGATCGGATAGCGCCGCTTGCGGATCAGCTCGCCCATGGTGCCGTCCTTGGCATACCACGTGCCCGGCCCGTAATAGAAGCCGTAGCGCAGCACGAGCCCCTCGATGCCGGCCGCGCCGGCGGTCGCCGCCTCGAGGTCACGCACGGCCGCGACGTTGTCGCGGAACTGCTCGGGCGCATCGAGGTACAGCGGTGCGTCTTCGTCGTGGACGGGGCGGCCGTCGGGACGGGTGACGAACGCGATGCTCTGCACCACCGCGCGGCGCGCGCCGGCCTCAGTCGCGGCCGACAGCAGCGTCGGGACCGTCTCGCGGCGCAGGCGGTTGGTCAATGCCAGCGCCGCGGCCATGAGCTTGGGGTCGGCTTGGGCCGGGAGCGCGGTCAGCTGGTGGATGACGACCTCGGGCTCGGCCGCCAGGACTGCGGCACGCAGTGCCGCGGCGTCGAAGGCGTCGAGGACGGCCGCCTCGGCGCCCTGGGCGCGCAGCGTCCGCGCGCGGGCCTCGTCGCGCGTCGTGCCGACCACCGTGTGGCCTTCGGCGAGAAGACGAGCGACCAGCGGATGTCCGACCGCGCCTGCGGCGCCCGCCAGGAAGACCCTCATCGGACGCCTCGCGCGTCGTCGTCGCGGGCCGCGACGCGATAGAGGCCGCCGAGCAGCAGCCCGCCGATCGCGAGCGTGGCGAGATCGAAGGGGCCGATCCACGACGGGTCGGCGTTGCCGACGTCGACGAGGTGGTTGACGGCGTGCAGCGCGAACTGCAGGCCGACGAGCGCCAGCGCCGGCGCGCGCCACGACGGGCGGCCGGCGGCGACCGCCAGCACGATCGCCGACGCGAGGTAGAAGGCGGCCATGTCGCGCAGGTCGTGTTCGTTGCGTGGGCCGAAATCGGCGATCGCGCTATAGAAGGCGCCCGGCGTGAACGCCATCAGGAGGCCGGTGACCAGCTGGACGCCGGCGACCGCCAACACGCCGGCGCGCAGGGCCGTCGCACGCGCTGCGGGGGTGGGGACGATGTGCTGCATAGGCGCGACGCTACTGCGCCGCCGGTCCGCCCGACAGGACCACTACGGCGCCATCGCACCGGACCGGTTGCAGGGGTCGTGGACCGGGCGGACCGGTCACCGGGGCGGCAAGCCGCTACGCTCGCGGCGTCGTGAGCGCTGACGAAGAGACCCCCGAGACCGCTGAGCCCGTGCCGTGCACTGTGTGCCGCGGCACCGGCACGCTGATCTCCAACCTCGGCGGTTCGCCGTCCAACGTGGACTGCGCCTGGTGCGAAGGCACCGGCGTGTTCCTTCCCGACCACGACGCCCAGGCGGCCCGCAAGGCTGCCGCCGAGCAGCAGGCCAGCGGCGCCAGCGCCGCGAACTAACTCGCCAGCGCCAGGCGCGGCGGGAGCGCGACGACATCGTCGCCGTCGCGCTCGTGGTCCTCGGCGCCCGCGGCAGCCGCGGGCGGCAGGTAGGCGGCGAACAGCGCCACGAAGATCAGCGGCGTGCACCACATCAGGTAGAAGTAGAACCAGTGGCCGGCCGGCAGCTGCAGGGCGATCAGCACGGCGGCGGCCAGCGCGGAGACCTCGACGATCGTCCGTCGCCCCGGGATCACCGCGACGGCGACCGCGAGCAGGACACTCAACGCCTCGAGCGCGGTCTGCGTCCAGCCGATGTTCGTGGAGATCGCCCACAGCGACCAATCCGGCGGACGGCTCAACTGGTAGCCCATCGTGCACGCCCACAGCTCGTGCAGGCCGCCCGCGGGCATGTAGACGAGCAGCGAGAACGCGGCGACGCCGAGGCATCCCGCGGCGACCGCGAGCGCGCTTTGGCGCCCGTCGCCGTCACGGCCGCGCAGGTACAGCAACAGCAGTCCGCCAGGCGAGAACTTCGCCGCGACGGCCAGGCCGAGCATCGCCCCGCGCGCCAGCGGGCGGCCGAAGACCAGCAGCGACCCGACGATCAGCAGCGCGACGAGGCCGTCGTTGGTGTTCTCCATCACGCCCAGCAGCGTGAAGGGGAACGCCGCCCACGCCCACGCGAGCGCCAGGCCGAGGCGCCGGCCCTCCGGTCCCGCCCGCAGCCGCATGCCGAGCAGCAGCAGCGCGGCGATCGTCAGCAGATCGAAGGCCACGGTCGCGGCGTGCGCCGCCGGCACCTTCGCGCCCTCGCCGACCCACGGGAACGCGAGCTCGAACGGGATGTAGGCCAGGTAGTTGACCGGCCCGTAGGTGTCGCCATGGGTGTCGTTGTCGACGTAGAGCTCCTGCTTGTGCGCGATCCGGTCGGCGCCGACCACCGACGAGTAGCCGATGTCCATGACGCGATCGCTGGTCACGTTGAGCGCCACGCGCGCGCCGCACAGCGCGATCACGCCGACCGCCAGGACGACGGTCGGAAGCAGTGGCACGAGGCGGCCGTGGCGCGGGCGCGGCCGCAGGCCCACGATGAGCATGCGGACCAGCAGGTAGACGAGCGGCGGGTAGACGGCCAGCACCGCCGCGTTGGAGCGCACCGTCTCGAACAGCGCGTAGGAGATCCCGAAGGACGACAGCACGAGCAGGTCGAGGTGCAGCATCCGGCGCCAGCGGCGCGGATCCACGAACGGCACCAGGAACAGGACGCCGAACACGAGCCACACCCACGGTCGGTCGAACGTCGGGTTGAAGTGCCCGCGGGCCATGTAGGAGTTGGCGGCCACGCCCGTCCACGTGTGCAGCAGGCGGCCGTCGTAGCCGATGTCCACGACGGCCAGCGAGTGCGACCCCTCCATCACGTCGACCTCCCAGCGCCAGCCGGCGAAGACGGCGACTTCGACGCGCGCGTCGTGGTGCGCGGCGCGCAGCTTGCGCACCTGCGGCTGGGCGTCGGCGATGGCGATGGCCTGACGGCCCGTCGTCTTGAAGCCGGGAGGCGGCACATCGAGGCTCGGCGGTGGGGTGAGCGGGACGCCGACCGACCGGTGATCGAGCTCTCCCGCGCGCGCAGCCGCGGGAAGCACGAGGACGACGAGGCCGAGTAGCAGGCCGAGGAGGGAAAGACGCCGCATGCCCAGCAGATCGGCGCCCCGGGCGTGAGCTTGAGCCTGTGCCCCTGGCACAGACCGACGGCCCCTCTGGGGTGTTGACCGTAGAACAGAAGTCCAGAGATCGGACACTCGTGCGCAAGCCAAGGCGCAACCGGCCGATCACTCCGACTGTGCGGTGACGGACCACCGGGCAACTGACGGGGCTTGCTGCAAAGACCTAAACCCCGGACGGAAACCGCAGGGACGTCGGCCCTCCGCACGAGAAGGCCAAACCTAGATCTCACAGGAGGGATCGTCTTGCTTCAGCGTTTCAAGAACGAGGATGAGGGCTTTACGCTCATCGAGCTCCTCGTCGTCATCCTGATCATCGGCATCCTTGCCGCGATCGCTCTGCCGAGCTTCCTCGGTCAGCAGAAGAAGGCCCAGGACTCCTCGGCCAAGTCGGACGCGCGTAACGCCATC